>CAYSGV010000262.1:0-4381 GCA_964430685.1 uncultured Gammaproteobacteria bacterium | reverse complement strand
GAATCAAATTACTTACATTATGGTCGCCGATTCAGACTATAAGGAGTAATTCCCTTTATGCTGAACTTTTCTTAACCTCAAGTATCCTAAAAAATGACCCTGCTTTTAATGATCCGCTAGGTGATTATCTATCTCAGGAAAGTTTAACTCGTGTGGCAAATTCCCTCAATCATGAAGTAAAACAAGAAAGCGTGAGCAGCGATAAACAACTGCGACAAAATCAATTTACAAACTTTCCTAAATTATCTGTCCGTTATGACTCAATACAGAACATACAATATTTGAGCTATCAGGGACATATTACCGATGCCGAGATGAGCCAAATAAAAAACACAGTTCCCACATCAGAAATACTACCAAAGCTGTTGTCTAATGTACAGTTAAAGGCAATAAATTACCCAATGTTGGAAAATCATTTCTTGGCCTTACAAGCAGCTATTGGTTTAAGTCAAGAAGAAATACAGATGATCCTTGCAAACAAAAAAATTGATGCAACTACGACACCACTTTCAATTGAGATGGTTTCTTTATTGTATCGCTATCGTTTGTTAGCTAAATCATTAAATATAAAAATTGCCGAATTAATTATTCTCATTAACTGTTCAAAAATGGATCCATTTCCCACATTAAAAGAAACTATGATAACAACATTAAATGATGACGTTATCTATAACCAGACGCTAGCGTTTATTAAGATGGCTCTTCTTGTAAGAGATAATAATATACAAATTGACGCGTTAAATTATTTATTCCAGCATCAATACGATGAACTTGGCAAGTATGCTGCTGATATTAAAAGCTTAACGGACTTTTGTGACGAATTTGTTAAAGGAATTATAGCAATCCAATCTGAGTATTGTGTGCCAGGTGATAACGATACAATTACTGATACAACACTTCAGCAAAAACTGGGGTTATTGTTTTCAGCCGATAAAATCAATCGTCTTATGGCAATGCTTACCGAAACGATTGAGTTTACGGCCACGGTGTCTAATATAGACGAAAAAAATCAGCTCAAGCCAGCAACATTTTCTGACCAACCTAACATTCAAGTTTCATATAATGCAACGACGAAGGAACAAACACTGGTAAGACATGGCATTTTACTTGCTGACCAAGTGAAGCAATTACGCGAAATGTTTCCGCCACCGGTTAGTAAATTGTTAGATGATGTGTCTAAAGCTTCTGACAATTTTATGGCAAAATTACAACAGGATTTTAAGGAATTAACGGAGTTATTCACTATATCACAGGATAAGCCAGATATATGGCATGCCAGTAAAGAAATGAAAAAAACGATATTAATGAAGAACTATATGCCTTTTTTGCAAAACCATATGATACGCGAATTTATTATTCAAAAGGTTGCAGAGCAATTGGGAGGAAATATTTCTTATAAATTAATTACTCATATATTGACCAACGTCAAAATATTACAGCCGGCTGTGCAATTATATGAACTATTTAATAATATTGAAGATCCCGACATTATAGTAAGCGCTCAACTGTTTTTAAACAAATTATTTTTGTTGTTCAAAATACATAACTTAAGTGAACGTGAAATTTACTGCCTGCTCGATCATCCTAATAAATTTGACAATTTAGATCTTAGCAAATTACCAATTGAGCCTGGAGATGCGGCAAATGAAAATGCAATAGTCTTATTTAAACAATACATTACTTTGCTACAATACATAAGTTTACGACAAGATATGGTAGCTGGCAGCGAAGGATTAATTGGCGTTATTGAGGCAGATAAAACAGGTATTTTGCAACAGATCGCAACACAAACACGACGAGACAATTATTTCATTAGCGAAACGCTGGAATGTCTTCATATAACTGATCTTTCTAGCATTAGCATTGCTAAGCTCCAACAACTTTGGAGTTTATTAAAATTTACTCAAAAATTTGGTTTATCTGCAAAAGTTCTGTCATCTTGGCCGCAAGTAATTAATACATCATTTAGATACGAAGAACGATTTTTAATTTCTGAAAATATCAAAAAGGTTATCAAATCGCGTTTTGAGGTTGGCGATTGGCAACTGATCGCGAAACCCATATTCGACAAGTTGCGGTCGACAAAACGCGATGCACTAGCTGCTTATTTACTCCAGTATCTCAAGCTAGATCGCTTGGAGCAGCTTTATGAGTATTTTTTAATTGATCCAGGTATGGAGCCAGTTGTGCAAACTTCCCGGATACGCTTGGCAATTTCTTCAGTGCAGTTATTCATCCAAAGAAGCTTATTGAATATGGAAATGCTTGTCGCACCTTCAGTCATTGATACAAAGCAATGGGAATGGATGAAACGTTATCGAGTTTGGGAAGCAAATCGTAAAATATTTCTTTTCCCAGAAAATTGGTTGGAACCAGAGTTTCGTGATAATAAGTCGAATATATTTAGCGAATTAGAAAGTAATTTATTACAAGATGAAGTGTCAACCGATATGGTGGAAGATGCATTTTATAACTATTTAATTAAATTAGAAGAAATCGCACGCTTAGACATTATCGCGATGCACTGTGAAGATAACGTTGATACTGATTTGAATATTTATCATGTGATTGGACGCACTTACCAAGCGCCGCATAAGTATTTTTACAGTCGTTGTGAAGAAGGCAAATGGACCCCCTGGGAGCCGATAACCGCGGCGATTGAAGGTGATCATATCGCGCCGGTCATATGGCGTAATCGCTTGCATATATTTTGGGTAAAATTTTTAGAGAAAGCTGATACCCAGGGCGTACCCAATACTGGTACCAAGCCTGCTGATATGTCTCTCGACACGTTGAGTCAAGAGATCAAATCAATAAACAAAAATAAATTAATTGATATGCAGTTGAACTGGGTAGAATATATCAATGGACAATGGAGTGAACAACAATTTAGTGAATATCTATCATTTGGCGCAAATCCATCTGCTTCATATGTACATACGCCAATGACACCATCTCAACCGAGTGAACCGGTCGCACCGCTTCATACCACCAGATCGACAATACGACCAGCGAAGCCCACTATTGCAACGAAACCAATAATTGCGCCAAGACCAATTGTAAATCCAAAGCCTAAGGCATTGAAGCAAAATACATCAAATGAAATTAGCGTTCCTTTTGATTTTGATGTACAGCGATCATCATTTTTATATGTGAGTAAAGATAAAATTAATGAATATGGAGAGGAAGGCGGAGTTAATATATCTGTTAATATTTTTCTTCCGCAACAATGGTCGATTATAAGCACATTCCATCTCGCTGGTCGCCATTCTAAAGTAGAACTACAGGAACTGAAAATACTTCCGCCAGAGATGTATTATTGTTTAAATGATAAATGTATTACCCGATATTCAGGTAATACAAAACTTGAAGTAAAATACTCTCATCATACTAAAACAGTTGAGAATGATGTTGTAATATCAGATGAGATGATTTCCACTTCAATTTTAAGTAATACTGGAAATTTTACTCTTCTAATTCGTAATAATGTAATGCAGGATTATAACAATGATAAAGTTTTATTAGAAAATCCACTTTTCTTTCAAACAGCAACAAAAGATACATTTTTTGTCAAGCCGAAAATGCAGGAGGATATTACAGAAGAATGTGAAAATGTTTTTATATATCTTGCCGACCACCATGAATTTACTGATTTCATAATACCATCATACACAATACCACATTTACCACTTTGGTATGACGTAGCTAATCCAGATGACCTACCAGAAAGACCGCCTAGAGACTGGATAGAGAATCCCCATACACTTCTGCAGTTTCACGGTAGTCTAATTGGCCCTTCTGGTAGCACCGATTTAGAAATACTATCAACAGAAGATTTAATACACACCACATCTGAATTTGCAAAACCTATCGATATACACCCTTGTAGCGGTTTGCTATCGGATCAACATGTTTATGCGAAAAATAATAACGCACTTGAAAATGCAGCTTTAATTCAACCTAAAGGTGGGTTTAATATTATTGGAAATCGTGGCATTAATTCTGCATTGTTAAGAAATTTAAGCAATATTCAACAAGAAATTTAGGTGGAAAGATCAGAAGTCAGGCGCTAATTTAAACTAAATAGGATAGATAAAATGTTAAAACCAAAAACCCATAATATACATAATTATTGTGATGAACAATTCCTTGAAATAGGAAACGGGACAATTTATCCGGACGGAAGTATAAAAATAAGCAATAAACGCCTACTAAAAGAACGAGCAGTCTACTATCAGTTTTTTCCGCATTTTCATCCGTATGTCACAGAACTAATACAAAGATTGCAAAATCAATCGGTTACTGGATTACAAGCTGCAGATACTGAATACGTAAAAAATGCCAATGGCGGATATGAAAAGTTGTCAAATGGTAAAAATAA
>CAYSGV010000261.1:0-4387 GCA_964430685.1 uncultured Gammaproteobacteria bacterium | reverse complement strand
AGGCAAATCCATGCGAAAGTAGGACATTGCCAGGGGCTCTGTTTATAACCCCAGTCGTAGCAATATGACTGGGGTTTTTTATAGCATACTAATGCCAAGCCCATTTACTTTTGCGCTGTTTGAGTGGTCCACTTTTCAATGATTTTTCAGCGACTTTTTTCTTCGCTGCTTTGTCTTTTGCTGTGTTCATAATTATTCCTCCTATGGACGAAACCATTTATCTAAAATTTAATAAACTAACCATGATTGTTCTCAAATAAAAGTATAGTTAACTATCGAAGCGCAATGTTTTAAATAGATGCATACAAGTGAAGAATCATTGAGAACTGTTTTGCGGACACGCTATGATTTGTCCACGCTACGATGATATTTTGATGTTTGAATTTCGCCGAGACGCTCTATCCAGCCTAGTTTATTAAAAATTCAGTCACTCTTTGCATTAGTATTGTTTGCAATTACAGTTGCTGGTGTAGCATTACAGACAAAATATCATAAAGATGGCGAAGGTTTTTGGAAGAGTAAGAAAGAAGATGAAATTGGTTCAATTGCTGCTGTAATCGCTTTAGCATTTATTTATTTTATGCATATATATTGCAGGAGGTTTGAATGCGAGCAGAGAGGCAACGATACGTAATTTTGATACCTTAGTACGACTGCA
The DNA here is from genome assembly GCA_964430685.1 of uncultured Gammaproteobacteria bacterium. Lineage (GTDB taxonomy): Bacteria > Pseudomonadota > Gammaproteobacteria > CAYSGV01 > CAYSGV01 > CAYSGV01. The sequence goes on along the minus strand of CAYSGV010000261.1, from coordinate 3,729 downwards.
GCAAATACTGATCTAACAACTGCTAGAGATACATTAACCTTGCAAAGAGAAGCTTTACAAACTGAAGAGAAAGATAAAAAAGTTAGGGAATTAAGAGAAGAAGTACGTACATTGCATCTGCAGAAAGAAAGATTAGAACAACAATTGGCTCAGATACAGCGAAAATGCAGCAGACGAAGAAGATGCACCACCTCGAAGTGGGCAATGTGTGCAATTGCATGTATTGAAAAGGGTCAAAGAACGTTATGACTTAGTAAAAGAATTATGCCGGCAACATCAAGTTATATTGCGATCTCAATGTAAAGAACAAATGCTCCATTACGAGCGACTTTTAGGAGAATTAAATCTGCCGACTATGGCCCATGCTTCTGAAAGCCGTGACTATCTTAAATTAGAATAGCTGTAGCCATGCCAATTAAGCAGCGTGCACGTACGCAGCAGCCGAAAAAGACATTCAAGAAGCAGTAGTTGTCGTTTGCATCAAGTATAGACTGTAAAATTAGTTAAACTGCTATAAAGATGATTCGAAATGGTGGGCAGGGCCCTGAAGGGCCTTTGCCCACCCTACCAACTACCAATCTTGTTGCTTTTCGTCTTTTACTTTCATATCTAAAAACATATCCCAAGCTAAGTGAACTTTATCTGCTTTTAGCGCTCTAACACAATGAGGAGGTGTATTATGGCACAAAGAGCAAGTTTTCTTAGTCGTGTTCGCGCTCAAGCTTCTTCGGTTTTAGGTATAGGTAAACCACCCGCAAAACCGGAGGCAACAATACCAGAAGTAGTAACTAATCCTATTTCGGCGTCAGAGAAAGGTGAAATTAATAGAATATTAAGTGAGATGAAAGAAAAGACTCTTATCATCGGTACTTTGACCGTTGAGCATGAAAAAGAAAAAACAGCTATAAAAACTGCGCAAGAATCAGCTATGAAAAGTCCAATCGAACAACGAACACAAAAAGTTCACGAATATGGTCTTGCGCAAGAAAAATACCAACAGCATACAGAAGAGTATTTTGAAAATACATCTCGTGTCATCCAAGAATATAAAGAACTGGAAGCTAAATTAACTGGAATGATGAAAAATAAAAATGTACCAGATGATTTAGCCACGCACCAAAAAGAGGTAAATGATAATTTTACAGCTTTTAAAGCCGAAGTTGATGCGCATAAAAGAGAGTCCAGTCGAATTGCGGGTAAAGTTGAACGTCGTCATTCAGCACCACCAGCTGTTGATTTAACTAGTGTACCCAAAGAACCCGTGCAACAAAAAACAGAAATGGCACACTCAGTTAGTGCACCTGAGAAACCAGCAAAAAAAGAAGTAGCCCCTGAAAAAGAGCGAAGATTAACATTAACAGATAATCCCGTTGCTAACTGGTTTCGAGAAACATTTACAAGTACAAACCCAGAAGGTCCTAAACCAGGTAACACAGCTGTTATGATGTCGACTATGCAAAAATCAGCAAAGACTGATGCGAGAGCTAGTACGAATTCAAAACAAAATAGTTATCCTCAAGAAGCAACAGAGAAAGAGGAATTAAGAGAGTGTTGGCATAAGTATAATGTATTGGAAGATAGACGCATATTTGCTGAAGATGATTGCTATAATACTAGAAACACAACTGACTTAGCTCAAGTACACAAAGAACTCACCGAGTTACAAACCCATGTAAATACACATTTTAGCTCAGCTTCAGTAAATGCCAGTAATGATATGTATGTTTTAAAACAGCAATTGGATTACTCACTAGCAGAAGCAACTAAGACGTTAAAAGAGTATGATGTGGACCCAAATGCCAAAGCTAAACAAGCTAGTGTACCAACAAATGATGCAGGATCACCTGCAGTGGTACCGCGTACTACCAGCATGGAACCGTAACACAAACATATTGCAGCAATAAATAGGATATTTTGGGTTTTGCTAGAAAAACATACAAAAAATGAAGAATAATCCACTTCTATCCAACTTAATCGAAGTTTTGTAAAAAGCTAGAATTATTTCAAACTAAAAACACGTATAACTACTGAACTATTCCCCTGGAATCCTCTCTAATATATTAGGAGGGTAGTTATATGCCTAAGCAAAAAGATGTATTCCAAAAATTACGAGAAAGCAACGTTGTTAGTTTTTTTCTGGGTAAACCAAAAGACACAGTGGTTTCTTCTTCAGCACAATCTATGGTTGGACTTGAAACACCGCCTGTCAAAAGTTCTGCTACAAATTATTCTGCAGATATAAGAAATCTTAATAATGGTGTTGAACGTTTGGAGGCATTAAAAGCTGAAGTAATTAAGCAAGGTATGGAATATGAAAATATAAAAGAAAAATCTAGAGATAAAGGTGTTACATTCGATGAATTGAAAAATGCTAAAGATCCATTTTATAAATCATTAAAAGCTTTTACAGATCAACTTCATGAAGTTGAAGCCCTGAAAAGTAAACTTGACTCAGCTCCGCTAACCGCTACACAAAAACTTGATTACGGTGCGGTCATGGATATCAGGTCTGGTTCAGAGAAAATGGCTGCATCGAGAGAATTGTATGATGATGTTACACGTAGATATGATACATATATTAGTGAAAGTGAACAAAATGCACGTGAACAAGCTACCGGAAAACATCGTCATTCTTTGCAAGTGAGTGAAGTTTCGAGGCCAGATCCTGATGCAAAAATATTTGAAAAATATGCTGAAACAAAACCTGCAACGACTGCTGGCGAACAAAAAGCTGTGCAAGAGGTTGCGCCATCACCTGCAACACCAGGACTACATTAAATATCATTAAAAAAATAATTTTGCTAAAGTAATTTAAATGCAATGATAACTTGCTGTAAAATTGTATGGGCCAAATAAACATAGAAAACCTATTTTATTCGAAAATATAAACAATTGATATGAACGACAAACATACATATTCCTTTTTTACTTATAATACTCATAAGCGTATAAATATTTTTTATTTTTATACTTCTATCTAATATAATACCAATAGTAACTAACTGTAAGCATTTTTAAATAACGTAATGGATAAAATGAATTGATTGATTTTGTAGACCATGGAGATCACATGCACAAGAGACCGCTAGAAGCACCAGTAACAACTGCAGTGCCAATTCAAAAATTTAAAGTAATCGATTTATTCGGCTTAAATTTATCAGCTAACGTCCCCATTTCACCACGTACGCGCGAATTTTTAGCACCTTATTATGATATTGTACAAGATGAAGGTAGAATTGGCTTAGTCAAAAAAGGGCCAGAATTAAACGAAGCTACCGTAAAAGCCTTTTTAGCACGTAGAGGACAAGGCCATAGGCGTAACGCAATGCCGTTGGTTTTCCCAACACAAGCTTACTATTCCAGCTCACATTCTGATGCTTATAGCAGTCTCAAACCGCCGGGTAAATAATAGACCCACCAGAAGTTAAATAATAATTTCTTAGTAGGTTGGATAGCCTCTCATGACGAAATCCAATAATTGAATCTTGATTATACTAAATTGCTCGAAAATTATTTAATAGATTGGTTTGAACTTGCTGGTTTAATGAAGAATCTCTTTAAAATAGCTTTCGCCACGATCCAGTATAAACCTATTTATTGGAGTAAAAGTAGTATATTATGGATTTGAATATCGCAATGATGATAATAGTTATTCTCTAAATATCTATCGTAGTCATAAATGTAATTTTTAATGTATCAAACTTACATTTCATTGCACTAAAAAATTTA
>CAYSGV010000260.1:0-4388 GCA_964430685.1 uncultured Gammaproteobacteria bacterium | reverse complement strand
AGTGTCTTTAGAACCACCACCTTGACTGGAATTTACAACATAAGAACCGGCACGCAATGCAACACGCGTTAAACCACCTGGTAAAATCCATGTCGATTGTCCAGTGACACAGAATGGTCGCAAGTCAACGCGCCTCGGTTCTACTGATAATTGACCACATGCATCCATAACTAATGTTGGGCAGGTTGACAATTCAACCATCGGTTGCGCAATAAAATTTCGTGGATGTGCGTGTATTTTTGCTGCGTATTGGGCACAGGCTTGGCTACTGGATTGCGGACCAATTAACATCCCATAACCACCCGCACCATCAACTACTTTAACAACAAGTTGCTCCAAATTTTGGAGCACATGCTGACACATTGCTGGATCATCACATCGATATGTTTCAACCTGTGATAAGTGCGGTTCTTCATTCAAATAAAAACGAATCATTTCCGGAACATAAGGAAAGATAGCTTTATCATCTGCAACACCATTACCTATCGCATTCGCTAAAACAACATTTCCGGCTGTATAAGCTTGCAATAAACCAGAGACACCTAATAAACTATCATTACGAAAAACTGTTGGATCAATAAATTGATCATCTACCCGCCGATAAATTACATGCACGCGTTTTGCGCCTTGTGTGGTTTTGGCAAATACTTTTTTATCTTCAACAAATAAATCTTGTCCTTCGACCAATTCAAAACCCATTTGCTGTGCCAAATAACTGTGTTCGTAATAAGCAGCATTTGCACTGCCTGGTGAGAGTAACACTGCAAAAGGATCTTCAGTACGCTTTGGAATTAATGAAAATAATGCGCTGCGTAGTTGCATTGGATAATAATCAACAGATTTTACTTTAACCGTTCCAAATACAGGCTGTAACACTTGTTTCATGATCTGTCTATTGTTCATTACGTACGAAACACCAGATGGCGTGCGCAGATTATCTTCTAATACTAAAAACTGACCGTTCCGATCACGAACGATATCTATGCCAGCTATATGAATATAAACATCTCCAGGTGGCGCAATACCACGAACTTCTGGCAAATAACCACTTGATGATTCAATTAGTTCTTTTGGAATTATTTTTTCTTTGATGATTCTCTGTTCATGATAAATATCTTTAAGAAACGCATTTAAAGCAGCAATACGCTGCACTAAACCACGTTCTAATTGTATCCATTGATTAGCCGCAATTACTCGCGGGATCAAATCAAAAGGAAAAATTTTTTCAACGCCTTGATTATCTGCATAGACTGTAAACGTAATACCGCCTTTTTTTAATGAGGCATTGGCTAAATCTTGGCGACAGTTAAATTCATCTAATGGAATACGCGAAAGCATATGCACCAATTGTGCTGTCTCAGAATGTGCATTATGGGTATGAGTAAAATATTCATCATATGTGTCTGATAACATCTGATAATTAGAAAATAGCGACCGCTGCATTGGTGTATCGGTGTCTAGATTTATATTTTGATTCGTCAGCTTGAGCATTGATTGTAGTGTTAAGGCTGGTTGTTCTACCTGCTCTGTAAACCGATCAACTGCTGACACGATAGCCTCCATTCATTCATCCTTCTCAAGTAATCAATCTATAGCAGATAAACCAAAAATTGCGCGAGATCTGCAGAAATTGAACTAGACTCAGTGGCTATAGATGATGTGCTCCGTAATGAACAGAGGAACCTAAAATGGCAACGCGCGTTTCAGTCCATCACCGTACGCACTATACCTATGATCGAATGGTCAAATTAGCTACACAAACATTGCGCTTACGACCAGCGCCACACTGCCAGACCACGATTGCCGCTTATTCATTGCAAATACATCCCAAAAACCATTTCATTAATTGGCAGCAAGATTTATACGGAAATTATTTGGCCAATATTGTCATACCGGAAGTCGCTAAAGAATTTATTGTTGATGTTGACCTGGTCGCACAGTTACATCACCATAACCCATTGAATTTTTTTCTAGAAGATGAGATCAAACATTACCCATTTGTTTATCCAGAGTCTCTACGTCATGATCTTTTTCCCTACATGCACCATAAAGATGCTGATCCGCTGTTGCTTGATTACATCGCTCATCTCTCGTTAAAAAAAATGCATGTTATTGATTTATTATCGCAATTAAACAAACAAATCAACAAAGACATCCAATACATGATTCGACTGGAACCAGGTGTACAACCGACAACATTCACACTGCAAAATAAATCAGGTTCATGCCGTGATATGGCTTGGTTAGCCGTACAGCTGTTGCGGAATTTGGGATTTGCCAGCCGTTTTGTTTCGGGCTATCTCATCCAACTAGCCCCCGATGAAGCCGCAAAAGAACCGGCGAAAACAATTAACCAAGATTTGACCGATTTACACGCCTGGGCCGAAGCTTATCTGCCAGGAGCAGGTTGGATCGGCCTCGATCCGACCTCAGGTTTATTCGCCACTGAAGGACATATTCCCTTATGTGCCAGTCCGGAGCCTGCCAACGCAGCACCCATCACTGGCGCACTCGATCCATGCACTGCAGAAATGCACACCGAAATGAGTATTAAACGAATTCATGAAGATTACCGAATCAGTAAGCCTTATACGGCGCAAATTTGGGAAAATATTACACAGTTTGGCCAGAAACTCGATACGTTGATGCAAGAAAACCATATCCGCTTAACCATCGGCGGTGAACCTACATTTGTGTACTTAGAGGGTCAAGAAAAACCTGAATGGCAAACACAAGCATTAGGCGAAGAAAAATTTACCTTAGCCAATAAGCTCATGCAGCATCTAAGTAGCCATTATGGCAAAACGGGTTTTACGCGCAGTGGTCAAGGTAAATGGTACAGCGGGGAAGCATTGCCGCGCTGGAGTTTAGATCGCTATTGGCGAAACGATGGTGAACCCATTTGGCATAATCAAAATTTAATTGCACGTCCAGATCAATCATCAACTGCAACTTTAGATCATGCGCATGCCTTTATTCAAGAATTGGCACAAACGCTAGCCATTTCGCCAGATCATTGTTTTTCCGTCTCTGAACCCTTGCTTAGCCAACACACTGTTACTGGAACAAACACCACGAACAAATCATGTGCCGGCTTTGTGCTGCCTTTAACCTTTAGCAGCAAACAGCAAACCTGGGCCAGCCAATTTTGGCCCATTGAGTATGGATCATGCACGCTTCTGCCTGGCAGCGCATCGCTGGGTTATCGTTTACCATTGCAGTTATTGCCAGAACTTGATGCGCGTATTAATGATGAACAAGTTCCGCCGCGCAACTCATTTGATGATTACCCTCTGCTGCCGAGCGCAGATGAATTATACGCAACAGTTCACGCACGCTACCAACAAGCCAGCATACTAAAATTCAGTCAAGACATTGTTATCATACCCTTGCATACTGCAATCTGTACGCGCATTGTAAATGGTAACGTAGTTGTTTTTCTGCCACCGATTTCAATTTTAGAACATTTCCTTGATCTAATTACTGCATTGGAACTGACTGCAGCACGCTTAAACATCAGCATCATTATTGAAGGTTATGCACCACCCGTTGATCCACGTTTAGAAAAATTAAGTATTACGCCTGATCCAGGGGTACTGGAAGTGAATGTGCCGCCCGTAAACTCTTGGTCTGCACTCAATACACAAAGCGAATTATTTTTTAAAGCAGCCAAGCTTTGTCAGTTAATGCCAGAAAAATTTCTCATCGATGGTCGATCAGTGGGTACGGGTGGTGGAAATCACATCACATTGGGTGGTTCAACGCCTGCTGATAGCCCACTGTTACGTCGCCCGGATGTATTACGCAGTATGATTACTTATTGGCAGCACCATCCGAGTTTATCATATTTATTTTCTGGCTTATTCATTGGTCCTACTAGCCAAGCACCGCGTGTAGATGAAGCCCGTCATGATAGTCTCTATGAACTTGAAATTGCGTTGGCACAAATGCAATGGACTGAAGCTGAAAAGCGGACATTATCACCATGGTTAGTGGATCGTTTGTTACGACATTTATTAGTCGATATTACCGGCAACACACATCGTGCCGAATTTTGTATTGATAAATTGTATGCGCCCGATCACGAAGTAGGTCGGCAAGGTTTGCTCGAATTACGCGCTTTTGAAATGCCACCACATTATCAAATGTATAGTGTGCAATGTTTATTGGTACAAAGTCTATTGACTTATTTTTGGCAAAATCCTTATCACAAACCATTGATTCGTTTTGCCACAGAATTGCACGACCGCTATATGCTACCGCATTTTATTTGGCGCGATTTTGAACAAGTGATTGATGATTTAAAATTTGCTGGATTCAATATTGATCATGCTTGGTTCCAACCTTTTTATGAATTTCGTTTTCCCGTTTACGGTGAAACACAAATT
>CAYSGV010000259.1:0-4389 GCA_964430685.1 uncultured Gammaproteobacteria bacterium | reverse complement strand
TATTCCACTTGTTCATCATGCCAATTTTTATAGGGGAGCAAGTAGAACATGCAACAGGATAACCTCTTCCATATGTTACCTGGTTGGACACAACAATGTGCCCGTCATTAATCTTGTAAAATCCTTTAATTCCTGATTTTGCATTGAGGCGGTCAGCAGTAATTAAACCATATTATAAATGGCTGTCAAGGAAAGCTTGTAATTTTGCTCGACTTAACGCGCCAACATGCGATGCTTCTAGCTTGCCTTTTATAAATAATAATAACGTTGGAATACCGCGAATACCGAACTTTGGTGGTGTTAGCGGACTTTGGTCTACGTTCATTTTGGCGATAATCAATTTGCCCTCGTATTCCGTTGCAATTTCATTCAACAAGGGGGCTATTTGTTTACAAGGTGGGCACCATTCAGCCCAAAAATCTAATAAAACGGGTAATTCCTGGCTGATGACATCTGTTTCAAATGTATTATCGTTTACCTCAATTACTGGCATTCTAAAATCCTCATGATGTAATGCTTCATGCAAAAAAATTTCTAAATTTTATGGATACGATTGATTACGAGACGAATAATGAAAGGGACATATAAGTCACTAAACATATAGCCTAGCAAGCAATGTTGTGTAAGTAAAGTTTTTTCTGTTAGACTATAACCCATGTCCGCAATAGCACAATCCCAAATCAGCATACGCACCCCCTATATAAAAGACCTTGCTTGTTTTATAGCAGGCTGTTTGTTGCCCTTTGCGTTTGCACCTTTTGGCTATTTTGAATTAGCTATTCTCTGTCCCGCTGTCCTTTTGTTCTCAAATCTTGATGTTGTGCCGAAACGTGGTTTGTGGCGTGGGTTTGTCTTTGGATTGGGCTTTTTTGGTGTGGGTGCTTCCTGGATTTATAACAGTATTCAAGTTTATGGTAACGCACCTGTTCCCTTAGCAATTTTATTAACTTTTTTATTCGTTTTGGTCTTGGTTGTTTATCCTGCCTTCATGATGTGGTTACTTGCAACCATCTGGTCGCCAACGCACAAAATTGCACGTGCTCTTGCTTTTCCGATTTTATGGGTGTTACTAGAATGTTTGCGTAGCATTTTATGGACAGGTTTTCCTTGGTTACTTGTCGCACATAGCCAAATGGCTTCACCACTCGCTGGATTTATTCCTTTAGTTGGAGAGATTGGTGTTGGTTTTTTAACTGTCAGTTTGAGCAGTTTGCTTGTGCTCAGTCTGATTGATCAAAATGTAGCGCGTAAAAGTGCTTATGGATTATGTGCGCTCACCATTTTGATAAGTGGATTTGCATTGAATACACATGCTTGGACAAAGGTAGAAAAAACCATAAAAGTAAGTCTGATTCAGGGCAATATTGCACAGCAAATCAAATGGCAACCAGAAGAATTAGCCGGCATTATTTCTCGGCACATGCAACTTACGCAAAACAATAATGCCTGGAAATCATCTTTGATTGTTTGGCCAGAAAACGCAATGCCGGTGCCTTTGCAAGAAATTGGTGTGTTGCGCAATCTATTAACTAAAGAAGCAATAAAACATGGAGCAACTTTAATTTCTGGTGTGCCCATGTATACACCGGATCAAAAACATTACTACAATGCGTTGGTGGCATTAGGTGTTGGCAAAGGAACTTATATCAAAAGAAATTTAGTTCCTTTTGGTGAATATGTGCCCTTAGAACAATGGTTGCGCGGCGTCATCACTTTTTTTAATTTACCAATGAGCGATGTGCAAAGCGGACCCAAACAACAATCATTATTGCAATTTCAAAATATTTATTTGGCAAGTTTAATTTGTTATGAAATTGCTTATGAAACATTGTTATTACCCGAATTACCGCAAGCAAATTTATTGGTAACGGTAACGGATGATTCATGGTTTGGTCGTTCGTTTGCAGCAGCACAGCATTTACAAATTGGTCAATTTCGTGCGAAGGAAAGTGGTCGCAGCCTCTTGTTTGCAACGAACAATGGGATTACTGCAGTGATTAAACCTACGGGTGAAATCCAAAAGCAATTGCCGAAGTTTACTGAAAGTGTACTAACTGACGAAGTAGTTATTATGAGTGGCGCTACGCCCTGGCAACAACTGGGTAGACTGCCGCTGATTATTTTGCTGAGCATAATGCTCGCTATTTTGTGGGTTGTTACTCTTCGTAGTATGGACTAAAGAGCGCAAAGAATTTGGATTCAGATAAATATGTATGTTTAAACCTGGTCGGAGTGAGAGGATTCGAACCTCCGACCCCTGCCTCCCGAAAGCAGTGCTCTACCAGGCTGAGCTACACTCCGCTAAAAATTGCGCTGCAAAGCAAAATCACATATTTCGACAAGCACATCACGATAGGGTGAAGCGGGTAATGAAACAATTGCTTGTTGGGCTCTGCTTGCCCTTTGCTCTGCGAGTTGATAAGTGTATGCAATTGCATCGCTTGATACAATTTCTTTTTTAATGGCGGGAAAGTCTTGCGGATTTTTATTTACTAAGACATTAACCACTTGTTCATGTTGTTGTTTGGTTGCTGTTTTAAGAAAATGAATCAACGGTAAAGTGATTTTACCTTCCAATAAGTCATCACCGTCGTTTTTGCCCATTTCATCGGATGAGCCAGTGTAATCCAATAGATCATCGATCAATTGAAAGGCCATGCCCAACTCTGTACCAAATTCAGCCATGGCTTGGATCATGTGACTAGATTCTGTAGACAATAAAGCGGCACTTTGTGCGGCAGCACTAAATAATACGGCTGTTTTGGCATGAATGGTTTTGAGGTATAACGCTTCATCGATTTTAAGATTGCCACAATTTGAAAGTTGCAGGACTTCGCCGGCAGCAATGGTGTTGGTTGCTTCAGCAAGCAGCGACATGATCTGCATTTGATTCAGCTTGATGAGATGTTGAAAGGCGCGCGAATAAAGAAAATCACCAACCAATACACTGGCTTGGTTTCCCCAAAGGTGATTGGCCGTGGGGCGACCGCGCCGCAAAATGGAGGCATCAACCACATCATCATGTAATAATGTTGCGGTATGAATGAGTTCAATGACAGCGGCGACTTGAATATGTTGCGTGCCGCTAAACTTAAGGGCGTGAGCAACCAGGATCACGATGAGTGGACGTAGGCGCTTGCCACCATTGCTAATAATGTATTGACTCATATCTTTAATAAGCGGGATATCGCTCACGAGCCAATCAGCGATTTGTGTCTCAACCGCACGCAGGTCATCGGCGGCGAGGTTTTTGATATGCACGATAACGGAATCAAGTACCGACACAGCAAACTCCATCTGTAAACGCTAAATTTTTCGAATCTAGGATAATAACTGATTTTTTGTTAAACTGCTTGTTTATAGTTGCTTTTTGCCCTAGCCATCGGGCAAGCCTGCGGTATTTCTTGTATAAAACGTAAAATTTGCTTAAAATGAAACCCCTTTTTGATAGGGTTAATCTGTGGTGAGGATATAAAAATGTATGCAGTGATTGAGAGTGGTGGAAAACAGTATCGCGTGAATTTGGGTGACCAATTGAAATTAGAAAAATTGCCCCATGAAGCTGGCGAAACCATTGTTTTTGATAAGATATTAATGGTCAGTGATGGCGCCAAACAAGCGATTGGTACCCCCTACGTCGCGAAAGCAAAAGTGCAAGCTGAAGTACTGGCGCAAGGACGGCACCCGAAAATCCGTATTATCAAATTGAAAAGGCGTAAGCACCATATGAAACGTATGGGGCACCGCCAAGACTATACCGAAGTGCGGATTGCCGGTATTGACTGGAATGGCGCGTAAAGCACAAGAATTTAAAGAGAGGACTGTATAATGGCACATAAGAAAGCAGGCGGTAGTAGTCGAAATGGTCGTGATTCGCACTCGAAGCGCTTAGGCGTGAAAAAATTCGGTGGTGAAATCGTTGTTCCGGGAAATATTATCATGCGTCAACGTGGTACCAATGTTTTTCCAGGTAGAAATGTTGGTATTGGCAAAGACCATACTTTATTTGCACTGATTACCGGTCAGGTTAAATTTGAAAAAGGTAAAGGCGCTCGCAAGAGAACACTGGTTAGTGTTGACGCCGTATAGTTTCCCATCCTTATTATTGTCTTTTCCTTTTCGTAGCCGCGATGAAGCGTCAGCTGAATCGCGGGTCTTATCTGAATAGGATCCTCGATTCTGCTGGCGCTCATGGCGGCTACAAAGAGGAAGAGTTTCAAGCGAAATCCAACCTATATAAGCAATCCAATGAAATTTGTCGATGAAGTAAAAATAAATGTTAGTGCAGGTAATGGTGGCGATGGGCACCTGAGCTTTTTGCGCGAAAAATACCGACCTTTTGGTGGACCAGATGGTGGTGATGGCGGCGATGGGGGCAGCGTTTATTTA
>CAYSGV010000258.1:0-4417 GCA_964430685.1 uncultured Gammaproteobacteria bacterium | reverse complement strand
TGTAACGTCCACCCAAATCATTTACAAAGCGGCCAAAATTAGCAAAATATTTATTGCGATCGATAATTTGCGCCGGTTTCATTAACACGGCTTTACCACCACCAAATGGTAAGTGATGAATGGCAGCTTTGTAGCTCATCGAGCGCGCTAAACGAAGTACGTCCAGTAAAGCGGTACCAAAAGAGGGGTATGCTAGACAACGACAACCACCAAGCGCGGGTCCGCGAAGGGTACTGTGAATGGAGACAATGGCCACTAAATTAACTTCTTTGTCCACACGAACATAATAATCGCCAAAATTATGAGTTTGTAAATAATCAGGGATTTCTTCAGTGGATGAAAACGATTCTAGTTCGCTGATGGCTAGCTTTTCTTGGATCATAATTACTCCTGTAAACTACAAATCCTTCCTTGGACTCATACCGCGTGCGAAGGATATCATCTCTGAAGGAACGAAACAAGGCGTAGGTCCGCTCTAACTAACTTTCATACGATTCGTACTACTATTACTGACATGTGGAGTGGGGGTTACTGCATTCGGTGCTACCGCAGCAGTAACAGGAACATCTTTGCCTACTTGCTCTAAAAAATGGTCTGCAACAGCGGTAACTACTTGGCGAAATTTAGTTGTGGGTATGTAACGACCATGTGGATCAAATGTGGCGGTGACAGCAACAGAGCTTTTGTTGGCTAAGTTTTCATGCTCGAGTTGGTATTTTACTTTTTTAGGAACAAATTTGTTTTCGTCATCAGATGCTTCTGGTGTCACTGAAAATCGATCACCTGGGCTCGCAAAACGTCGTTTGCGTAAACTTTCCAGGTGCGTTTGGGTGCTGTTACAAGAGTGATTACCTGGATAGAGATTATCTTCACTGGTGGCGCCAGCTTGGCTAGCAGGTGTTTTATGTAGGTATTCATATGTACTCAAACTCCAAACAATCATTTGATGAATACGATGTGAAGGTAGAATGAGCCAAATTTTTTGAAAATTATTAGGCAATACAAATTTTTGTTTTAGTACATCGATAACACTTGGGTTGGTAAAAAATGAATTTAACGTACGATATACATCTTTGTGAACCAATAAAAATGGACGAATATTACGAATCGTAATTAACCTTTTTAAAACTCTTTGATTTTTAATAAGCCAATTGATCACTGGCATTGGGAATAATTCACGCTTCGCTAGAGTTGTCGCGGAATAGTGCATGACTTGTGCATTTTTTTTAGGATCTCTTTTGGTTTGTTCAAATTTAGTGCTAACCACTGGCGCAAACATTTTCTGTTGATTAGGTAATTTATTGGGATCCATATTTTCAACATTGTTGCTTAAAGCATTTTTCCCGGCCACTGCTTTATAAAATTCTGGGCTTGCGGGGTCAACATCACTATAGATGACTACCTCAGTTTCCTGCGATGAAGGCGTAGCTAATGCATCAAAATCTAATTTAATGGCGAGCGCATTTTTTACTTGGAGAGAAATTGTTACATCTGTACGATATAGATGAGTGTTACTTGGCGTTTTGGTTTTAAAATAGGGACTTTCGTCGGGATTACGAACTTCTTCGACATTGCCATCATAGTTGCCAGCGAGTGTCGCTAGCCTCCTTTTTAATTTTGCTTCAGGCGTCACGGGTGTTTTAACCCCAGTGTCTGGATCGACTACATGTGTGGTCACGACTGCTGTAAATTTATGGGTTTCTAATATTCTTCCCCAAAGGTTAAAAGTTTGGGTTGCAGGTTTGGTAGGTGATGAGGGAACAGGCCCTGGTGACTCTTTTTCAGCTTGCATAGGTTTATTTATTGTTTGTTGTTATCTATTTTATTTGCTGGTTTATATTTATCTGATGATCTTTTGCCCCACATTGAGACAAGAGGACTCATCAAACAATCCCAAAGAACAAATCTATTCTATTGATTTAATTAAACATATTCAAGATCGATTTTGATTTTTTTGCTAAAAAATACAGGTTTTTTATTATGTGATCGAGGGTCTTTGCGATATAATCTCGTTTTCAAAATAACTATGGTTTTAGACAAGGGTATAACATGAAGTTTGTACAAGAAGGTCTGACATTTGACGACGTACTACTCGTCCCAGGGCACTCACTTATTTTACCCAAAGAAGTGTCATTAGCGACGCGACTCACACGCACGATTGCATTGAATATTCCACTTGCCTCAGCAGCGATGGATACAGTGACAGAAGCACGTTTAGCCATCACTCTGGCTGAAGAAGGCGGCATTGGTATACTGCATAAAAATATGGAACCAGAGCGCCAAGCTAAAGAAGTGCGTAAAGTTAAAAAATTTGAAGGTGGTGTTGTAAAAGATCCCATTACAGTAAGCCCACGCACCACTGTTGGTGAATTATTAAAACTTACTGCTGCGCATAACATTTCTGGTATGCCTGTTGTTGAAGGTGAACAATTAGTGGGTATTGTAACCAATCGTGATGTTCGTTTCGAAACGGATTTAGATCAACCTGTAGCCAAAGTCATGACGCCTAAAGATCGTTTGGTTACCCTTAAAGAAGGCGCCTCCAATAAAGAAGCAGTTGATTTACTCAGACATCATCGCATTGAAAAAGTTCTTATCGTTAATGATAGTTTTCAATTGCGCGGCATGATTACTGTTAAAGATATTTTACGTACCAAAGAAAAACCATTTGCTTGTAAAGATAGCCAAGGGCATTTACGCGTAGGCGCTGCAGTAGGGGTTGCGCAAGATGGTCAAACTCGCTTAGAACTACTCGTCGATGCTGGTGTAGATGTGATCGTTATTGATACTGCGCATGGGCATTCACAACGCGTGATTGATCAAGTTCGCCGGGTAAAACAAATGCATCCAGATTTGCCAGTGATTGCTGGTAACATTGCTACTGCCAGTGCAGCGTTAGCATTAAAAGAAGCTGGTGCTGATGCAGTGAAGGTTGGCATTGGTCCAGGTTCAATTTGTACCACACGTATCGTTACTGGCGTAGGTGTACCGCAAATTACAGCAATTGATAATGTCGTGCGCGCATTAAAAGGCAGTGATATCCCAGTCATTGCAGATGGTGGTATTCGTTATTCAGGTGATATTTGTAAAGCGTTGGCGGTTGGTGCTTCAGTGGTAATGATTGGCAGTTTGTTTGCAGGTACTGAAGAGGCACCAGGTGAAGTTGAACTGTATCAAGGTCGTGCTTATAAAGCTTATCGTGGCATGGGATCGTTAGGTGCAATGGCCAAACACGCAGGCTCCAGTGATCGCTATTTCCAAGATTTTACTCAAGATGGTGTTGAAAAATTAGTGCCAGAAGGCATTGAAGGTCGTGTACCCTATAAAGGAAGTGTGCAAGGTATTGTCCACCAAATGATGGGTGGTTTACGTTCAGCCATGGGTTATTTGGGTTGTGCCTCACTAGAGCAAATGCACAAACAAGCACAGTTCGTTAAAATCACGCATGCCAGCGTGCGCGAAAGCCATGTGCACGATGTGAGCATTACCAAAGAAGCGCCAAATTATTGGGTAGACGATTAATAATGACGGCTATAAGTTCAAAAATTCTCATTTTAGATTTTGGTTCACAATATACACAATTAATTGGTAGACGCATTCGTGAGCTGGGAGTCTATTGTGAAATTCATCCCTTTGATGTGGCTGATGAATTCATTCAACAATATCACCCTTGCGGTATTATTTTATCTGGTGGCCCTGAATCAGTTACTGTCGATTTTACACCCAGAATACCCGATGTCGTTTTTCAATTAAATTGTCCAGTATTAGGTATTTGTTATGGCATGCAAGCCATGGCCCATCAATTGGGCGGCCAAGTAGAATCCAGTCAGTTGCGCGAATTTGGTTATGCAAAATTAGTGATTAACCAAGATAATCCATTGTTGGCAAATATTGATGATCATATTAACGAACAAGGTCAAGCCATTTTGGATGTTTGGATGAGCCATGGTGATAAAGTGGTAAAATGTCCAGAAGGTTTTTCTGCAATTGCATTTAGTGAAAATACTGAAATTGCTGCAATGGCTGATGTTAAGCGCGCGTTTTATGGTGTGCAGTTTCATGCGGAGGTCACACATACACCACAGGGCGCACGCATATTCGAACACTTCATTATGAATATCTGCAAATGCCAAACAACATGGCGATCGGAACAAATTATTGCCACCAGTGTTGCGCAAATACAAAAACAAGTGCAAAACGATCATGTTTTATTGGCGCTTTCAGGTGGTGTTGATTCAGCAGTGGCAGCGGCATTATTGCATCGTGCGCTGGGTGATCAACTTATTTGTGTGTTTGTTGATCATGGCATGTTAAGACAAAATGAAGCAGAACAAGTCATGGCAATCTTCAATAAACAACAAAAAATAAATGTGATTCATGTTAATGCACAAGAACAATTTTTTAAAAGCCTAGCAGG
>CAYSGV010000257.1:0-4428 GCA_964430685.1 uncultured Gammaproteobacteria bacterium | reverse complement strand
GCTTGCCTAAGTGGTTTTGTTGCTAAACGAGAGAGGTCACCACGTTTGATTTTCTCAACATCACTCAAATAGGTGTCATGGTCTCTTATATGTTCGGCAATTCCATCCTTACTTATTGCATGCTTTTGATAAAAATCTGCTAACTCGGGTAATCTTGCTTCTGTTCCATGTATTCTTATCTTGTCGAAAAAGTCTTCGATAATCTTCCGTTTGGCTGCTAAATTTGCTACTTTATCTTCTTGTTCATCTGTTAGTTTTTGCGTGTAATCATAGCTATATACTTCCTTAAGAAGCTGCATAAAAGCACTTATATCACTTTCTAATTTTTTTAATTCTGCTTTTAAATCTCTAAGTTTTTGTCTATCTTCAGTTAATTTTTTTTCCCGCAACAACTTATCAAATTCCAAACTTCTTCCAGACATGGTCATTTCCTCATTTCATTGATTATTTTTGTAATTTTAATTAATTCGCATACCCCTTATAGAATTTGACAATGAATAAAAAGGTAAGTTCCAGGAAGTTTAACGCTGGAATATTATTAGAGAGGGTCAACAATAGGTTAGATAGAATTTATAGATATTTAGTGTGTATTTTGCTCCGGATAAATATCTGCAAGTGACACCGATGTGCCGTGTTCCGATACCACCCGCACATGATGACGTTTGAGCTGACGGGGTTCAAGCACCCCACAAGAATGGCAGATCACGCCGACTTCATATTCCAGATTTTTAACATAATGAAAAACGCGTACCGCTTTTTCTTTAGGATCCAAGCCACGCATCAACCATGTATTATGTGTGGCAATACCCGTGGGACAAGTATTTAAATGACATTTCAATGCTTGAATACAACCCAATGCAAACATAAATCCACGCGCAGAATTCACAAAATCAGCACCCATACACAATGCCCACACCACCATGTCTGGTGTGATGAGTTTACCCGAAGCAATTACTTTAATGCGTTCACGTAAGCCATATTTAGCCAATGTGTCGATTAAAACCGGTAAACTTTCAGCCAGTGGTAAACCCATATAATCAGCCAAACTCATCGGTGCCGCACCACTGCCCCCTTCTGCGCCATCTAGGGTAATAAAATCAGGCGCATATTCTTTACCGCGTTTATTAATTTCTTGGCATAAATAATTTAACCAATTGTAATTGCCTAACACGACTTTAAATCCTGTGGGTTTACCAGTAACTGTGCGAACATGATGAATGAAATCCAGTAACTCTGCAGAATTGGCAATTTCAGGAAAACGGTTGGGGCTAATGGCATCTTGATGCACGGGTATGCCACGCATTTGCGCTATTTCTGCTGTAACT
Source organism: uncultured Gammaproteobacteria bacterium (assembly GCA_964430685.1). GTDB lineage: Bacteria > Pseudomonadota > Gammaproteobacteria > CAYSGV01 > CAYSGV01 > CAYSGV01. The sequence continues at coordinate 3,103 of CAYSGV010000257.1, read as the reverse complement.
TTAACGGCCGGCAATATACCGCCTTTACCGGGTTTAGCACCTTGGCTTAATTTTATTTCAAACATTTTAACTTGCGGATAGCTAGCAGCCATTTTCAAACATTCATCAGATAAATTACCTTGCTCATCACGATAACCAAATTTTGCAGTGCCAATTTGTGCAACTAAATCACAACCACCTTCGAGATGATAGCGTGACAAACCACCCTCACCGGTATTGAGCCAACAGCCCGCCATTTTTGCACCTTGTGAAAGCGCTAAAATCGCATTTTCAGAAATAGAACCGAAACTCATGGCCGATATGTTGACCAGTGAATTAGTGGTATAAGGATTAGCACAATGCGGACCAATGGTAACCGCACTGGTTTGCACCGCATCACGACCTAAAACCGGAAATGGCGCATCGACAAAATAAAATGATCCAACGGGACGGCGATCCCTTGTGGAACCAAAACCGATGGTTGTTTCTTCATCTTTAGAGGCACAATAAACCCAACTGCGATCCACACGATTGAATGGTAATTCTTCGTCGTCACGTGAATAAAAAAAAGCTCTTAAATAGACGCCTAAATCTTCAGCAATATAGCGGATATGGCCAATGAGCGGGAAATTACGTAACACACTGTGTTTCTTTTGAAAAATGTCCCAAAACAGTAAAATTAATAATACTATTGTTATGAGTAAACCAAATAAATGATCACCATTCATAGTCCTATCGTCCTTAACCTTATACCCGAATTCAATTTAGCCATAAAATAAAATTACTACTATAGCCCATAAACAGCAAGACGACTTCCGAAACATCAATAAATTAGCTATTCTCAGCCTTTGGGAGATAGGCCACAAGGAGCAAACCCGTGAAACAGCGCTATTTTTTAGGATTAGATTCAAAGAGCTTTCACCGCATTGCTTATCTTGAATGGGGTAAACCTAATTCACAACCCATTATTTGTGTACATGGCGTTACACGGAATGCACACGATTTTGATTGTTTGGCCAAACGATTAGCAGAGCTAAATTTTTACGTCACCTGCCCTGATGTTCCTGGACGTGGAAACAGCGATTGGTTAACAGATCCACGTGATTATGGCTTTCCTGTGTATCTTGCTGATATGACTGCACTGATTGCGCGCTTAAATGCCGAGCAAGTAGGTTGGATTGGTACATCAATGGGTGGCGTCATCGGTATGCTGTTGGCAGCACTACCGCAATCACCCATTCAATATCTCGTGCTCAATGACATCGGTCCCTTCATTCATGCATCAGCGCTTGAGCGGATAAAAGCCAATATGGATTTAATTGTTGATTCACTCGTTTTCTCTGATATCAATGAAGTGAATAGCTATTTTCAAAGAGTATTATCTTCCTTTGGCATTCTTAATACTGAACAATGGCAACAAATGATACACTCCAGTATCAAACAATTAGCTAATGGCCGCTATGCATTAAAAATAGATCCAGCTGTTAAAACCCATCACGCGAATGAAAAGCAAACAGATATTAATTTATGGCATATTTGGCATGCAATTCGCTGTCCCGTCCTCGTGATCCATGGTACTAAATCAGATATTTTATTACCGGACGTGATTGCAGAGATGAAAAAAACTAATCCAAACTGTGAATCAGTTGATATCCCTAATGTTGGGCATGCACCAGCTTTAATGAGCGATGAACAAATTGCATACATTACCAACTGGTTAGCGAAAGTAACAAAGAAATAAATGAATAACCATCATTGCTCGTTTAGCTCACTGTTTGCTGATACTGCCTCATTTGATCTGTACCGACATGGTGCGATTCTTGTGGATAAAAATGTATATAATGATGTTTGGCTTTATTCGCCAAATTATACACGAATGTCACGCTGATCCCATCATTTTGCAGTTGCGCCACCGTTTGCGGTTTAAATTCATGACCAATGCAATTACGAACCTGTAGGCAACGATGAAAAAATGACAATAAGGAACTACCTGTTAAAGTCGGCAAACCCAAAGAGTATAAATGGTTCAAAAGGTCATGTTCGTCTGTTTTGGGTGCATGAGCGTGAAAATAATTACCAATTACACTTAATGCTGTTTTGCACACAATAATAAGTTCTGTGTCTAAATAGAACATTCTTAATGTCTTTATTGGTACCATTAATTTATGCAGAAATTCTAAATGGGGTTTAATTTTATTCAGCAACAAAGCTTCGTCAAGTCTTAATTGGGCAATCTCTTGCTGCAAAAATGAGTGTGCTTTAAGTTGCTGCTTATATTTTGCCTGAACTTGCTTATTTTGTTCACCTTTAGTAAAGGTCAATGCAAAATAATTTTTATATTCCATTATTAAGCGTAAAATATCGCGCATCTCGGCATCGGGGTAATTATAACGTATTATATTACGTATTCGCATGGCTAATTCAAATGGTATTATGGCACCTGATGTTTCGTTCGCATATTGAGCTAAACCCTCAAAAAATCTAAGCGCATGATAATATAAACGAAAAGCATGATTAATTTTTAATGGTAATTCACGATTTCGTGCATGTGGATCTTCTTCGATATCATCAACAACTTGTAATAGAGCTTCCCATTCATATAATATAAATTTATAAATTGATTCGTGCTCTATAGCTAATAGCGCATCTTCTGGAAAAGCTGAAACTAGTGGCAAATCGCTATCATTTGCTTGAAACACAGAATAATTAACTAAGGATTCCGAAAGCGTCGAAACCAACGGCTCATTATTACTTTGTTGTTCCAAACTTACATCCACGGCGCCAGATTCCAGTAACGCCGAAGCCCATGCAGCATCTGTATAAATTTGTCTGGCCAATTGTAATGGCGTACGCCCCATATATGGACCATCCATACAAACAACATTGACGTCCATTTTTTTGTTTAAAATTAATTTAAATAAAGTAGATTCTCCAGTGGCTATTGCAGCACATAATGGGTGCGTGCCTTGTCGAATTAACTGAATCAAATCTGCACGATTAAACCCTTTTAAGCGCAAGAAAGCGCAGAGTAATTCAGGGCTACTTTGATAACCGGTCAAAACCAGTAACCATGCATCTATGCCTTGATAAGTACCGTCTGGAATTTTATACTCACTATCTGCAC
>CAYSGV010000256.1:0-4458 GCA_964430685.1 uncultured Gammaproteobacteria bacterium | reverse complement strand
ATTTGATAACCTAAATTTAATAAAACTTCGGCGATGCCACACATTCCGGCGCCACCAATGCCCACAAAGTGAATATTTTGTGTGCAGCCCATTTTGGGTCGTGGCAAATTAGTAATTTGACTAAACATTCGCTTCCTCTAAACAGATTGTTGCTACTTTTTGTGCTGCATCTTTGTGACTCAAACGCAATGCGGATTCGCGCATGGCAACCAGCTCATGTGGTTTTTGTAAAAGTTTGCGCCATAATACCGCAAACCGCTCATTTGTGAAATCAGCTTGCGCGATCATGCATGCTGCACCTTGTGCGACTAAATATTTTGCATTCAATGTTTGATGATCATCTACTGCAGTGGGCAGTGGAATTAAGATACTCGGTAAACCAATTGTGGTTAATTCAGCAATCGTGGTGGCGCCGGCCCGGCTAATGACGATATCAGCAAATTGATAAGCTTGTTGCATATCATCAATAAATGCTGTGACTTTTGCCGGAATGCCCAATTGTGCATAGTGTGCTTGCACCGCAGCGCAATCACGTTCACCGGTTTGATGCCAAATTTCAGGATATTCATTTGCTTGCAATTGTGCCAGTGCTTCGGGAATTAATTGGTTAATTGCTTGCGCGCCTTGACTGCCACCTAAAATTAATAACTTTAATGGTGCGCGTGTAGTGGAATTATTTTTCTCTAAAGCTGAAAGTTCAGCACGCACGGGGTTACCTGTACAAATCACTTTTTGTCGTGGACGAAATGAATGCGGAAATGATTCTAATACTTGATTTGCAACACGTGCCAACCAGCGATTGGTTAAACCAGCTATTGCATTTTGCTCATGAATCACCAAGCGTGTGCGTGTTAACCATGCACAAATACCGGCAGGACCACTAACAAAACCGCCCATACCCAATACGGTGCTTGGTTTGATTTGCTGAAAAATGCGCAGTGTTTGCCATAGTGCGCGCGCCATTTGAAAAGGTAGTGTGAGCAGACGCATGATTCCGTGCCGGCGCACACCTTGAATGGTGATTGCATGCAGTGGAATATTTGCTTTTGCAACAACACGATTTTCCATGCCATGGCTGCTACCCAACCAAGAAATTTGTATGCCTTGTGCACGTAATTGTTGCGCAATCGCCAAGCCAGGAAACACATGGCCACCTGTACCGCCAGCAACAATTAATATATGTGGTTTATTTTTTATCATATGGGGTGTGCTAACTTTTTGCTATTGTTTGGATTCATGCCAAGTAATTCACAGCGTGCTTCATAATCAATACGCAATAAAAGCGCAATTGAAACAACAGCAGTGATTAAACTGGCGCCGCCATAACTCATTAAGGGCAAGGTTAAGCCTTTTGTTGGCAGTAAACCACTGTTTACGCCTATGTTGACAAATGCTTGCAAACCCAACCACAGCGTAATGCCGAAAGCTAAATAAGCACCAAAAGGCCAATTAATTTCTGAGCAGCGTCTACCTACTAATACGCCACGATAAACAAAAAGTGAAAATAAAAATAAAATAGTCAGCATGCCAAAAAGACCTAATTCTTCAGCAAGCACGGCAAATAAAAAATCGGTATGTGATTCGGGTAAATAAAATAATTTTTGTACACTTTCACCTAAGCCAGTACCAAACCAACCACCACGGCCAAAGGCAATGAGTGATTGAGTGAGTTGATAGCCACTGTCGAATTGATTGACCCATGGATCTAGAAATGCAGTTAAACGGCGCAATCGATAGGGTGAAGAAATAGCCAATAACGCCAGTGCGGCGCAACCACTAAACATTAATACAAAAAAGGGAACCAAACGACTTCCTGCTAAAAAAAGCATCATCAGTGCAGTACTAAATATAACAACGGCGCTGCCAAAATCGGGTTCAAGCAATAGTAAACTCGCTAGTATGGTTAATACAAAAATTGGTTTGATAAAGCCAATTAAAGTGGTGCGTACTGCTTTTTCATGTCGAACTAAGTAACCAGCTAAATAAATGATGATAAATAATTTTGCCAATTCTGCTGGTTGCACACGCAATGGTCCTAACATGAGCCAGCGACGCGCACCATTTACCGTGTGACCCAACCCCGGTATCAACACAAACAGCAGTAATATAAAACTGAGTAATAATAATACGCCACCCATGCGTTGCCAGAACTGCACGGGAATTTTAAGTACAAAAAATGCGGCAATCATACCTAGAAACAATGAAATGGTTTGTCGAATCGTGAAATAAAATGGGTTACCATAATATTGTTCTGAAATAACGATGGAGGCGGAAGCAACCATTAGAATGCCCATAGCTAAAATGCCTAGTATGGCGAGTAATAACCAGCGATCATATAAACTCATGTTTTTGATTTTTTCACCAGCCATTGCTGCTAATGGTTTCATTTTGCTAATTCCTTTACTGCTAATTTAAATTGTTCGCCGCGATCGATAAAATCTTTAAATTGATCAAAGCTAGCACATGCGGGTGAGAGTAACACACAATCATTTGGTTTTGCGTATTGCAGTGCTGTAGATACCGCTTGCGTTATATTTTCTGCAAACTGATAAGAACATTTTTGCTCTAATATGTTTGCGATGCGTGTCGCATCTTGACCAATGAGAATAGCATGTCGTACAAAGCGGAAAACTGTGGGCGCAAGCGCACTAAAATCTGCGCCTTTTCCTTGACCACCGGCAATCCAGATTATTTTTCCACTAATGGCTTGTCCCAGCCCAGCTAATGCCGCTTGAGTCGCGCCAACATTTGTGCCTTTGGAATCATTAATCCACATAATTTGATTTTGTTCGGCCACCCATTCACAACGGTGGGCGAGGCCAGGGAATTCTTTGAGCGCTTGTATTGCGGGACCAAATTCCGCACACTTTGTAGCTGCTTGATAAATGGCTAATGCAGCCAATGCATTCAACCAATTGTGTTGACCTTTTATTTTGAGCTCATCTACATTGAGCAATAATTGTACACCGCAACTCAAATAATTTTTTTGATCTTGCGCGCGAATACCATAATCATTATTGCTTTCTGGTGTTTGCAAACTAAATCTAAAATTTTCTTGTATGTTTGCAGTTTGTGGAACTGTATGTTGATCATCTAAAGTATAAATTGCATTGCGACAATTTTGATAGATGCGTTGTTTGGCTTGGATATAATCATTTAAGGTTGCGTAACGATCCATATGGTCAGCAGTGATGTTTAAAATACAGGCGATGTGATTGCGCAATGAAAATGTTGTTTCTAATTGAAAGCTGGATAATTCCAAAACATAAAAATCTGCCTTGGGTGCCTGCAGTAAATCTAGAGCAGGCTCACCTAAATTACCACCTACTTGCACACTAAAACCTGCTTGCGCCAACATTAAACCCACTAAAGTGGTAACCGTGCTTTTGCCATTTGAACCGGTTATGGCAATGATGGTGCCAGCGCAGTCACGCGCAAAGAGTTCGATATCACCAATAATAGGCACACCTTTTTTTTGTGCTTCTTGCAATTCGGGCAGCTGAGAGGACAGCCCAGGGCTTAAGATAATTTCTTTCGCTGCATTAAGCTTTTGTGCGAAGAGGCCATCAAGTGCGATGGGTGCATGGGGAAATGCAGCTAAAAATTCTTTGAGCAGTGGTGGATTGGCGCGCGTGTCCATCATGACAAAATCCAGATTTTTTTTAGCCAAATAGCGGGCAACACTCAGGCCGGTTTTTCCCAGGCCTACAATGGCATAATATGGATTTTGTTGCGTCATGGATGGATCTTAAAAGTTAGTTGCTCTGCGAAACAGGATTTAGCCAGAAAAACAGCCGAACCTCAAGGATTCAGTGTAAAATGAGGATAATTTTCACCCCAAAATCCAGGGGGATTTACAAAAAGAGCAGTAAAGAGTACAAATAGACTATGATAGAGCCAATAACCAATTAGTTGAAAATACATATAAATAGTCCTTAAAACGCATTTTAAGACTATTTTAAGGTAAATACGATACACTTAATTTATAGATATTTTTAGATTTAGGAGTAACACATGCCGGTACCAAAATTTTACCAAGATGTATTAAATGGTCTTTATGCAAGTCCACTCGTTGGGCTAATGGATCGTGATGGAGAATATGTAGGTAATTTAGATGAAAGAGATCGTTATGCCTATATGCGCAAAAAGATTATGGAGCGGCATTCAGAAGAACAGTTAGATGCGCATATCAAAGAGAAAGCGCGTGAAAAATATAATGCACAAAGGGCTAAAGAAGTCCCCCTACTCCAAGGTATGCGAGCAGTTGCTGGTGAGGCTGATGAGTTGGAATATGTTGCTGCTGAGATCACTGCTTTTCAGCGCGGACTCGGTACTGACCAAGCGGTTGACCCGACTGATCAGCAAATAAGACAAGCCATTCAATTGGCCCTGAAACCTTATGAAGCGCGTATTAGAGCAAAAATGGATGGGCTGGATAAAGATGCATTATTGAATCTC
>CAYSGV010000255.1:0-4467 GCA_964430685.1 uncultured Gammaproteobacteria bacterium | reverse complement strand
AACTTTATTTGAAACCGTCACTCCAAGACTTGTTCATGCGGTGACCAAAGAACCATTTGTGTTTTGATAAAATAAAAAAGGAGTGTGTGATGAATAAATTTTTGAAAAATGTGGAAAAGGGAATAAATGGTGCTGCGAAAAGTATTGAAAAAGAAATAAATAAAGCGAGCGGTTCACGCAGTAGTAATGGTGATGCACCATCAACATCTGCAGTCGCTACACAACTATATGTTGATCTCGAAACCATTGAACCATCAGAACCTTTATTTGAAGAGATTAAAAAAAATAATAAATCCATTATAGAAGAAAAATACCAGCCTTATTATGAAACATTAAAAGATGCTGTACGTGGCGGTGAAAAAGGTGAAATCAGTATACTACCGCCATTAGATGGTAAACTCACAGCTAATGAACATATTACTACTGATCAAGCACAGCATGCGAATGCCTTTTACAGTGAATTAATAAATAAACAAAGAGAACAGGAAGGGCGGTTGAGTCAATTGTTGCAAACGCAGTTAACTCAAATCATGAATTTAGAGGTTGGCAATAGTATTAAAGCTGTGGAAGATGCACTAACGGACATCACAGCGCGACACCAAAGAGAATTGGTCGAATTACAAGAAAGCTTGCGTGCAGATATGGACCGTTTTTTTACGACACAACAAATCCATTTGCAGCAAGCCTATCTTTTAGATGCGTCATCTTTTGACGGCTTGAAAGCTTATTTGCTCAGTATGTTTGTGCCACATCAAAGTGAGGCAGCGAAGAAACATCAAGAAAATTACGATGAACTATTTGGCCATGTCCATGCATTACTGCCGGAATTGCGTCGATGGGTATTGGCTAATAAAGAAGGTAAATTAACAGCGCCCTATCAATGGGAATATGTGGCACCACGTAAACCAGTACAAAAACTACCTGACTTATACATGACCGGTGGCATGAAAATGCGCGAGGGTTGGCCGCTACAAAGTACGATTTCGCCAGCTCAAATTAGTACAGTCATTATTCATGATCCCATGTGGACCAGTCACTACTATAAATTTTTAATTGAGCACTATCAGCGAATGCTCGTCATTACACCGAAATGGAATTTATATAATGGAAATAGGAAATTTGTTTATCGTATACCACATAAATCTAGTGCCGAGGCAATGGTTGTCGTATTTACCGGTTATTTTCGCGCAATGGTGGAAGAATTTGCTAAAGCAGGTTTAGTCAAAAACATCGCTGAAGTTTATAATTGTGTACTGTTTGATGGAGTTGGTTTGCCAGCAAATGAATTGAGTCGCGTGGATGCTACCATTACACAAATTCGTTCTAGCTATGCTGTGTTTGGTCCATTTAGTACGAATAGTAAGGTACGGTTGTTTCGTCAAGTTGCACCGGCACCAGTTCATGCGGTACCAGTTACCACGCCCTATTTTGTTGTACCGTCATCACCTAAACCGGCAGCGGCATCATCGCCAACGCCTGGGCATTCTGCGTCGACACCAATGCCTGCGCCTGAAGTTGCAACATCCTCTAGAAGCAGTGGTAGTGCCTCAACAACCTATGTACCAGCACCAAGCCAACCTGTTCTGGCACGACAATCTTCAGAGTTAGCGCCGACATTTGAGTCAAGTGCGGTACTGTTTGCACCACCTGCACAAAACGGCTCTGCAGCAGCAGCGAGCTCTCTTCTATCGCCGCCGCCGGCATCCGCTGCAACAACAACAGTATTTGTTCAACCACCACCGGTTCCGGATAGAGCTAATAGAAATGTGTCGGCAGATTTGAATGGCCAAAAAGTAGATTCGGTACGGAAAATTTCCAAACCACTACCGGCGCCACCAGGAAAAGCGTCGCCAAAGGTGCCACCGTCAGGATCACCTGCAGCTTCGTCATCTTCCCCACTTGCTCCGACTGTGCCGAAGTAAAAATATTTTTTTAATTCTTCGTAGCGTGGACTTAGGAGTATTAGCTCCGTGTCCGCGGATTAATCTTTGTAGCCTCGATTTCGCTATGCTCCATCGGGGCTACGTAACTACATAAAAACCAATAAATGATCTTCGTTACGATTTACATACCACCATTGTTTTTGCCCACGACAAAAGGTTTAAAAGCAGGTTGTTTGGTTGGGCCTGGCTTGGCTGCACTCGGTTTAGGTGCCGCTGGTTTTGCAGTTGTGGGAATAAAAACTTTTGTGTAAACACCTGAAGTCGTTGCTGCTGCCGCCGAAACAGTTGCAGGTGGAGGCGCTGCTGCTGGTGCCGCCGAAACAGTTGGTGCTGCAACCTGTTGTGCAACGGTTGCTGGTGCAGGTTGTGGTTTTTGAGTATCGCGTGGCACAGCAGGTAGCGATGCTACATTAGGTTGTTGGCCAAAATGAGGACCTAAAAATTGTATCACTTCAATACAACCGGTTTCTGTGGCTAGGATATACGCGCTCTTATTTTGTCCGTTTAATAATTTTATATTCAAGCGCGCTGCTAACATTTTTTCTGTAATCATTTTCACGATGGGTAATTGTTGACAAAGTGCAGCAAGATGAATGGCATATTGTCCATCAACTTCAGATAGCAGATTTACACCTTGCTGCAGACAGTCTGCAACCTCATTTGCCACACCTCGTTTAATAGCTACTAGAAATTTATCTGCCAAAGTTTTATTGGCAAAAACTAACCTTTCAATTTCCTGCTGGCTTCTGTCGCGCGCTTCGTTAGAAAAAGAATAGTCAGAAATAGCAATGATTTGTAATGTTTTATTGAACTGCATGCATTGAGCAAAATAAGTAATTCCTACGGGATCAATTTTGCAATTATAGACATTTAGTTCAATTAAACTAATATTAGTGCTAAGTGCACGTGCGAGAGCGTTACATGCAGCAGTCGAAAAAACATTGTTAGCAAGATTGAGTTGCATGACCGATCTATTTTTACTTAACCCTGCGGCGATTGCAATGACACCCTCTTGTTGTAATAAGTTAAAACTGAGATCAAGTTTTTCAAGGCTCTGATTCATGCTTAGTACATTACCTAATACTTTACCGCAATCATCATCAAATTCAGTACGTGTTAAATCAACACTGCGAATGGATTGATTTACTGATAGCATTTCAAGAAATGCTAGATATTGCGCTTTGGGGATTTTTCCTTGGATGCGTACATGGCTTACCGTGCGATTATTTCGCAGAAGCTGTGCAATAATTTCCATATAACTTGGCTGCGGATTAACAATATGCAACTCAGCACCGGAATTATTTTGTACGATTTGTAAGAATGGCATCAGTTCATTTATTTTCTGATAGGGGATTAAATATTGCGGTTGTAGTGTTGGGCAAGCAGCAATAATTTGCGCAACTAAAAAGTTTCTTAATAATTGTGATTGTCGCGGTGGTGTGCTGGTTTGGGTTTGCGTTCGTCCAAAACGTTGTGTTTGCTCAGTTTGCGCTTGTGCTAAGTGATCACGAATAGATGTATAACCACGTTGCGCTGCAATCATGAGAGCTGTTTGATTAGCGTTATTGCAACTGCTGAGTGGTACTGCTAATTCCAAGCAAAAGGTAGTTAACATGTTGGCAAAATATTCTCTGTTGTGATCTGCGCACAAATGCAACGCGCTATTGCCAATTTCTGCTGCAGAAGTTCTGAATATATTAACGCCTTCCTCAATTGCACGCATCGCTGCAATTTTGCCATCACGTATATTTCTTAAAAATTCTTGGGCGCGCAGGAAATTAGCGGTTGTGGCTCTGCTAATTTCACTTTTAGCAAAAGGGATAGAGGCAAATTCGCAGTGGCTCATTTCCAAAGAAAGCAATGTTTTTTGTTGTTGTAATAGATTAACGAGCTTGGTGCCAGCCTCTATTGTATTTGCATCAACAATAATACAAACATCCAATTCAGCCAGTTGTTCATTCAGTGATAACATATCATGTAAAGCAATCATTGCTTTTTTACTCAGTTTAAACGCAGGTGGTTGATAAATATCTAAACGCGTGATGCGACGATTAAATTGCAGCATCTGAAATATTGAGAGCATGCCTTCTTCACCAATATCATGGTGATTGAGATTTAAGAGTCTAAGACCACGGTTTGCATATAATGCGTTGGCAATTGCAACAGCGCCTTTATCTCTCATTTTTAGGCTAGATTGCTCTGCTGAACAATTTAGTGCCATTAAGTTTGTGTTGATAGGAAGCGTAGCAGCTAGCGCAACGGCTTGTTTGGTGCTCAACCCTTGATTATTAAAACTAAGTGAAACCAATGTTGGATCGTTCGTTACTAACCGCATTAATAAATCTAAAAATGCTTCAGTTAAATCAGTTAATAATTCAGTTGTTAGTGCAGGGCACAGTCTGCAAAGCTCGAGTTGCAATTTTGCTACATTGCTAGTTGCAACCGGTGTGGGGATAACAACATTTGGCGTTGTAGGCTCTTTGCTTGCCGGCTGTGCCATTGATTTGAATGATGCCAATGGCTT
>CAYSGV010000254.1:0-4482 GCA_964430685.1 uncultured Gammaproteobacteria bacterium | reverse complement strand
TTGGCATTTTGTCGATGTGGTTTGGCTGTGTCTGTTTGTATTTGTATATTGGTTGTAGGGTTTTCGGGGCTTTTCGTTTGTAGCAATGGCTCGTTGGGTGAAGGTATAGGGCCTTAGCTTTGGAGCAATGGCTCGTCGCCCTCTGGGCTCCTGCGCTTTACTTGCTACAACAATAATTATCCTAAACCTCCTTTGGATGATAGGGAATAATGGGGTTGTAGTAGCGCGGACTTAGGAGCGCAAGCGACGTGTCCGCGGATTGGTGAGTGATAAAGGTTCTTCATAATACATTTTCACCCACTTTCACGTCATCCTCGTGCGAATGCTGCATGATGAAAGCAAAATAAAATGAGATATATGGCAGCCGCAGACACATGGATCCAGAATTAATTTTTCTTACAGAGATAAATCGTTTGCTCCGTAAGTCCGCGAAATAACGAAATCCAACATCACGATTTGCACCACATGTTGGATTTCCAAAAATCATCTACCCGAATGTGTAGGGGAATTTGAGCTGAGCAACATAATCAGGTGCATCATTATTGAGACCTGTTTGTACGTTAGCAACTACCGCAAAATTTGGTGTCACACTATAGGTGAAACCGGTATTTATATTAGCGGGTTGTGTACTACTGCCCTTTTGTGTTACCCATTGTCCCTTAACACCTTTAGAACTGTCGTTTGCAGTAACTTGTTGGCTATAAGATAAACTGACGCTGGTTCGTTCATTCAATGCATAGGCAATACCTAAGCCATAGGTAAAAGAATCACCTATTTTAATGCTACCCGGTACCACTTGGTTGGGTGTAGAACTAATATCATTGAAACTGCGAACGAAATTATATTGCACGCTTAAGTTACCAAAAATAACTGCTGGATCAATTGTCCGTGTCAGTGATACACCAGTTGATAAACTATATACCCCAAGACCAGTAGGCATCCTGCTTGGAATAACAAAGATGGTAAATTGATCGGGGGAAATATTTATTGTTTTGATGCCGTATGGTTTTACACCCGTAGGAACTGTTAAAACTACATTCCAAATGACGCCTGGAAATTTTGGCGTTTCTTTATAAGCGAGTACATAAAGCGCTGCTTGCAAATCACCAAACTGTGGGGAACCGACCAAGTTTACCGTATCGGTTAAAGTCGATGATCCGTTGACACCGGTTTTGGTAAATTGCGTACGGCGATAAATAACCGGCAGTGTCGCTGATATTTGCATGCGATCGGTCAATGCATAACGAGCAATTAAATCCACTTCAGTTGAATTAGCTTCAACGTCATCAATCGATATATTGCCTAAGAATATAGAATTGAGTGCTAAAAACCCATTGAGCGTTACGTCATGACGATCAAATGTCGTGTAACTAATATCCGCTTCAACCGTAAAGCGACGGGTTAGCGCAATATTTTGCTGTTGCAAATAAGCATCAATACCACGCTGTGGACCAGGGCTTTTTTGAACTTCACCACCATTGTCATTTTGGCTATTACTCGAAAGCGCGGCATTCGGATCGGCTGTATGGGTTGCTGGTGGATCATTATTTGTCGAATTAGCATTTGTTGGTGGGTCAGCTTTTGTAGATGTATCGTTACTCACCGGCGGATCATTATTTGCCGTGGGATCAGCATTTGCAGGCGGATCATTCTTGGCTGACTCATCAGAACTTGCTGGTGGCGCAAATTTATAAGGATTCTTTACAGTGGTTGTTTGGGGTGGTACACCTGCCACAGGTATTAGTGAAGAATTTACTGCAGATGACGAACCATTGGATTCTGTCGTTGTTGTTGCTGGTGTTGTGGTCGTTGGTGTATCGGAAGAATTTTTTGCAGAATCAACATTGTTGGAACTGTTGTCCGATGTGGTTTCAGCTGGTTTTGTTGTGCTGTCATTACTATCCGCTGCATGGTTGCCCGCAGATAACTTATCTTCAACTGCTTCCAGCCGTTGCTTCGTTGCCAATAAGTCATCGTGCTCCGCATTGTAATGGTCAATTAACTCAGACAGCTGTTTGTTGAGTTTTTTGATTTCTTCTTGAGCGGAACTGGGGGAGTCAGCAAAAGAGATTTGTGTGTATTCGGTGAGCAGCAATGCAACTAAGAAAAAAGCTAATCTTCGTTTGTCCATATGGTTCCTAATCCTTGGAAAAATAAAACAAATTTTGAAGGCCCAAGCTTAAGCTATTTGTTATGGGCTTGCAACATGAAATTATGCAAAAAAATAATTCATTTTACTGCAATTGTTTTCTCCATACCTTGCAGTGGGACATGAGCAATTGTTGAATTAAATTGATTGGCCAAACGCTCGAGATAATTGGGTTCCACAGTATAGTCGACTATATATTCGGCTTTAATGATTTCACGTGCGACTGTTTCTTCAGTAGCAATACCATCAATCAGACCCGATTTCAATGCATCGGCACCGGTCCACACCAAACCGGTAAACATTTCATCGTTTATTTTTAAGCGTTTGCCGCGCATTTGTTTCACATAACTAATAAATTGACTATGCACTTGTGCGAGCATTGATTTAATAAAGGCGACTTCTTCAGGTTTAGCGGGTGAAAAAGGATCCATGATGCCTTTGTGTGCACCAGCCGTGATCAATCGTCTTTCAATGCCTACTTTTTTCATAATGTCCACAAAACCAAAACTTTCCATGACGACCCCAATTGAGCCAACCAGACTGGCTTGGTTCGCATAAATTTTATCTGTGGCAGCAGCTAGCCAATAACCGCCCGAGGCACAAATATCGGTACACACTGCATAGATAGGGGTATTTGGGTGAAGTTTGCGTTGTCGTTTTATTTCTTGCGATATAGTTGAAACTTGCACCGGGCTACCGCCAGGGCTATTGATACGTAAAATGATTCCCTTGGTATTGTTATCCTCAAATGCTTGTTTTAATGAAGCAATGATGTTATCGGCACTAGCTGGTTTATCATCTAAAATTAGGCCTTTTACATCAATGAGTGCAGTATGTGTTTCATTAACACCTTCACCGCTGCTTAAGAGACCAACTGAAATTAAAATGACCAACACCAAAAATGTGTAGGTAACAAAGCGAAAGAAGATTTTCCAACGGCGAGCTGAACGCTGTTCTTTTAATGTGGCAAAAAGTAACCGTTCCAAAATGTCTTGTGGTATTTCGGTTTTGGTGGTCTTTTTCTCGATAGTTGCTTGTACTTTATCGTTCATGATTAACCTTAATAAACTATAGACCCAGCGGATCAGCGTTGAAAGTAATTAACTATATTTTGCATTACATCATACTGATTATTGTATCTATCCTCAAATACTTTCTCGAATGCTGGATGATTTCGTGGCTGCGGTTAACATTTATTCCTTCCACTTAATATTACAACCGATGCTTGGTTTTTGATTGGTTGGAATGGGTTTTTGTGCAAGCAGACAATCCATTGCATTGCGCAAATCTTGGCCGGTTACCGGTATGCTATTGCTTGGGCGCGAATCGTCGAATTGGCCACGGTAAACCAAATGTAATTGCTTATCGAAAAGAAAGAAATCTGGTGTGCACGCTGCCTGGTAACTTTTCGCAACTTGTTGTGTTTCATCGTATAAATAGGGAAAAGGATAACCGAATCGCTGTGCAATGGCTCGCATGTTTGCTGGGGAATCTTCAGGATATTCTTCTGCATCATTGGCATTAATTGCGATGATACTAATGTCTTTGTTTTTATAATCATTACCGAAGTGTGCCAATTCTGATTGAATGTGTTTTACAAAAGGGCAGTGATTGCATATGAACATCACGAGTGTGCCTTTAGCGCCCTTCAGTTCAGCGAGTGAACGTTTATTTTGGCTCACCGCATCCAATAATGTAAATGGTGGCGCCTCTGTGCCTAATGTAACCATTGTTGAGGGAGTAAGGACCATGGATATTCTCCTTTTCTGATCTGCAAACGGGTATACTGTCAGAAATAGGTCGATTTTGGCAAGATTGAGATGAGGAATATAATGTCATCAACTACTCGACAGCCTAATAAATTTGCCAATGAGCCAAATGCGTTTAGTAACCAAAATGATCCGTCGTTTTACTATGCTTTATATCAACGTACCCATGCACATTTTTGGTTATGGAAGAGTGCATTATTAGGCTATTACCCAGCAAAGCTTGAGTTGTTTTATTTTTATGGACAACACTTATTCATGATACAACCGCAGCTTTCTTCTCCATGTAGACGTACGGATGAATTGCTAATGTGCGATTTAGATTTATTTCAGCTAAACCATTCATCAATAACAATCATAGTCGATGAAATCGTACAATTACTTGACGATGTTGCCGATATAGCGAAACGAAAACCGCTTAAACCACAATCCGCCAAACAATTGCTTTGGCAAGACTCACATAATCAAATGACCCAGCATTTTGTTGCGAGCAAAAAAATGAATTGGCTTTATTGCGTCTATGATCGTATTGTTTCCAATAAAAAGAGTCACATAACGCGTCGTCTT
>CAYSGV010000253.1:0-4498 GCA_964430685.1 uncultured Gammaproteobacteria bacterium | reverse complement strand
ATTGTTTCTTGATCAACCATTTGTTCTAAATAGGCTCGTGTTGATGCGCGCGTTTTAATGGCTGTGACGACATCCATGAAAGCTTTCGTTTAACCGCCCTGTTGTTTTTCTCGAATTTCATCCAAGGTTTTACAGTCGATACACAGTGTAGCGGTGGGGCGTGCTTCTAATCGGCGCAAGCCAATTTCTACACCACAAACATCACAAAAACCATATTCATGACTTTTAATGCGTTCTAAGGTTTCTTCAATTTTTTTGATTAATTTCCGTTCACGGTCACGTTCGCGTAACTCGATAATAATTTCTTCTTCTTTGGATGCGCGATCGTTTAAATCTGGACAATTGGCCGCTTCAATTTGCATGTGTGCCACAGTTCGATCGACTTCTTCCATCAATTTCTGTTTCCAATTCAACAAAATTTTCTGGAAATGTTCGAGTTGTCGATCATTCATGTAATCCTCACCTTTTTTGAACTTATAAGGTGTGAACTCTATATTTTTGCTTGTTGCTTCGTCCGCTTTCATTGGTTTGCCCTAAGTTGCGTGTCGTCAATAACTTCTGTCTTTCAAAAAAAACAGTACTTATTTATGACCCAATTTAAATCCCAGACAAATGTAGGCATACATGGGTCATAAAGCAAGTCTTTTATTTATTAAGAATAACTCATTTTGAGCTTTTTTGTCATGCTTGATAAAAAAATTTGTTAGCCTAGATTCGGCAGTGGGTCGCAGTTTATAATGGAACAGATTGGTTTCTAGCGCAACGTCCAAAAATTTGCTTGGTCACCTGATGGGTGATAGGCATGAAGCTAAATGGCAGGATTCAATGAATACATTAGAGAAAATCGTTATACAGACTGAAGATGCTCCAAAAGCAATTGGTACCTATTCACAGGCAATCCTTAAAGATGGTGTACTTTATGTCTCTGGGCAAATAGGCCTAGACCCGGAAACGTCACAATTGGTCGCTGAAGATACACAAGCACAACTCGAACAGGCTTTTCAAAATATGCAGTCTATTTTACATGCCGCCGGTGCAGATTTTGCTCATGTGGTTAAATTAAACGTTTTTTTGATCGATTTAAGTGATTTTGCTCTTGTCAATTCGATCATGACGCGTTATTTTAAGGAGCCTTATCCAGCGCGAGCGGTGATTGGTGTTATGGCTTTGCCCAAGGGAGCCAAAGTTGAAATTGATGCCATTGCTGCCTTATAGGATATTTTTTTAAAAAAATTTGGTCTTTTGTGAAGTTCTGCTATAATCGCGGCCTTCCCATTAACAACTTAAGGAGTTTAGACATGAAGAAATTATTAACGGTGGCTGCTGTCGCTGTAATAGCATTAGGTGTTGCTGCATGTAAACCACAAAATCAAGCCGGACAAGAAAATGCTCCAGCTACAGAACAAGCAAGTGGTACAGATGCTGCTAAACCAGCTGACAACGCTGCAGGCGCAACAGGTAGCGAAAATACTGCTGCTCCAGCTGAACAAAATAAAGATGCTGGCACAAGTGGTAGCACAGACAGTAGTGCTCCTGCTGAACAAAGCACAGCACCTGCTGGCCAGTAATTTTCCATTCAATAAAAACCCTCTCGCCCTTAAGCTGATAAAGCCTAGGGTGTGAGGGTTTTTTTTCGTGTAAAATCGCATCATGCTAAAACCTGAAAATCGCGGTGCGAAAGAATTATCCATTAATCAATTAAATTTGTTGTTTTGCAACAAATTACAGGGTGTTGGGCCGGTCATCAGCCGCGCACTGTCACGTTTGGGGATTAATTCGGTACTCGATTTGTTGCTGCACTTCCCCACGCGCTATGAAGATAAGACGACATGCACTGCTTTGCACGCTGTAGAAGATGGTACGCATGCACTCATCGAAGGTATGCTGACGCAATGTAGCATACAGCCAGGACGGCGGCGGCAATTGTTGTTATCGGTAAGTGTGGACAATATTCCATTAACCATTCGATTTTTTCAATTTTATCTGGATTTACCCAAACGATTTAATCATCACCTGGGCCAACGCATTCGTTGTTATGGTTTGATTCGCCGTTTCGGCTCTCGTTTGGAAATGGCGCATCCCGAATTCTGGTTATTGGACGACACAAATCCATTACCTCATTTTGAAACATTAACACCAGTGTATCCCTCAACCGATGGAATGAGCCAAAATCTATGGCGTCGTCTTATGACACAAGCATTAACACTGTTGGAAAAATGTTCGGATGCTTACCATCTCAATACGCTGTTGATGAGAAGTGGTTTATTTCAAGAAGAAATTGCTTGGTGCACATATGATTTTCGGCAAGCGTTGGCTTATGTGCATGCGCCACCAAAATCTGCTGATCTCAAAGCTTTGTGTATGCGAACCCATCCAGTTTGGCAACGACTTGCCTTTGAAGAATTACTCGCACAACATTTATCATTACATCGATTTAAAGGTGCAGCACAAACAGGTACTGCGCCCGTTTTAGCATTCTCAGCTATTGATAGTGCCGAATTCGAAATGCTATTTCCATTTTCATTAACCGCTGCACAGAAGCGCGTTTGCCATGAAATAGCCAATGATTTGAATAGAGTAACGCCGATGCTGCGCTTGGTGCAAGGAGATGTGGGTTCAGGTAAAACAGTTGTTGCAGCATTTGCTGTAGCCGCTGTCATTCGTAATGGTTTTCAAGTCGCATTAATGGCACCGACCGAACTATTAGCCGAACAACATGCAAATACATTCAAACAATGGTTTGGTACTACACCCAACAATAAAAAATCATTTACTGCAGAAATTGTTTTGCTTACCGGTAAACTGAGTCGGCAACAACAGACAGAAGTACGGAATAATATACAAAATGGACAAGCACAAATCATCATTGGCACGCACGCATTGTTTCAAAAGGATGTAGAATTTGCACGCTTAGGTTTGGTCATTATTGACGAGCAACATCGTTTCGGTGTTGAACAACGGTTAGCACTAAGGAAAAAAAGTTTAGCATCGGGCTATGTGCCACATCAATTAATTATGACAGCCACACCCATACCACGAACACTCGCAATGACGGTGTACTCCGATTTGGATTGTTCAACAATCGATGAACTACCACCACAACGAAAGCCAATAACCACAGTGGTGATTAATAATCAACGTCGTAGTGATGTCATTGAGCGTATTCAGAAGGTTTGCCAAAATAAGGCGCAAGTTTATTGGGTATGTGTACTGATTGAAGAACAAGAAGAAAATGCTTGCAAAGCAGCTTTTGCAACAGTTGCAGAATTACAACAAGCATTAGCAGAAATAAATATTGGTTTAATTCATGGGCGTCTCAAAGCAGAAGAAAAACAACAAGTCATGGAAGCATTTAAAGAGGGGACAATACAAGTGCTGGTTGCGACAACAGTAATCGAGGTGGGTGTAGATGTACCGAATGCTTCGTTGATGATCATCGAAAATGCTGAACGTTTGGGGCTAGCACAATTGCATCAATTACGTGGACGTGTTGGTCGCGGTGATAAGGAAAGTTTTTGTGTTTTACTTTATGAACCACCATTGTCTTCTTTTGCAAAAGAACGATTGAGTGCAATACGTGATAATCATGATGGATTTTTACTGGCACAAAAAGATTTAGAGTTAAGAGGTCCAGGCGAAATGTTTGGTGTACGTCAAGCGGGATTGTGTCAAATGAGCGCCGCCGATCTCATTCGTGATCAAGAATTATTTCCACATATTGCTAAAGCTGCACAATATTTATTGCAGCATGATTTAAAACTCATCGATCAATTGATTAATCGCTGGCTCACGCAACAAATGGAATTTGCTGGCGTATAGACCACTGACCTATTTTTCTTAATCTTTCATTTTTTTAATTAGTATTGTCTTTATTGCGCTACGTACCTTGGTAAAACAGCTTGAATCTACTTTAATTAATAGTAGTAGTCGTTTTAACAAAAATACTGAGGAGAATAACCATGAGAGCTAAACCATCAGAACGCAAGTTACAAGCTGAAACATTTAAGGCCATAGAAAAATATAACGATGACGTTATAAGAGAATCTGCAAGACTTAGGACTAACGCGCAGCCACACTATCTCGATCAGATTTTGGCTGCAAGCAAAAAACGCGACGAAGCTCAGGCTGCATTTACCACAGCAGCACAAGGTTTATATAAACAAGGTGCAGATAAAACGGAATGGCCACAAGTAGTAGCTAAGGCGAACCTGTTTTATAATGCAGTTAATCAATATCGTGCTGTGGTAGAACGAAGCGCTAACGCAAAATTGGATGTAGAACGTCCCGATACACAATCTTTAGGATGGAATACAGAAGCCGTTAGGCTAGCTCAACAGCAAGCACGAACACAAGCTACTGGGGTCCCGAAAATAGAAATTGGTCATAAACATTAATAAATAATTATTGATTGTATAGGATAGATACACTTAATTTGGTGCCGAAGAGAGGACTCGAACCTCCACAGGGTTTCCCCCACAAGTACCTGAAACTTGCGTGT
>CAYSGV010000252.1:0-4533 GCA_964430685.1 uncultured Gammaproteobacteria bacterium | reverse complement strand
TGATTACGAATCCCATCCCCACACGTGCAGAAGTTTTTGATGTTGCTAATGCTGTGTTAGATGGCACCGATGCAGTCATGCTTTCAGCAGAAACAGCAACCGGCGCCAATCCTGTGGCTGTTGTTGAAGCTGTTGCACGCGTGTGCAAAGGTGCGGAACGACATCGTATTGCACAAATTTCACGGCATCGCATGGACAGACAATTTCAACGCAGTGATGAAGCCATTGCCATGGCGGCTATGTATACTGCTAATCATTTAAACATTAAAGCGATTATTGCCTTAACCGAATCTGGCTCTACACCCTTATGGATGTCACGCATTCGTTCAGGGATCCCTATCTATGCACTCACGCCTTCACAAGCTACAGAGCGACGAATGTGCTTGTACCGTGGTGTTTACCCGGTCAAATTTAATATAACGAAGATGCCACCCGATGAAGTCAATCAGCGCGCCATCATGCAATTACAAAAAGCAGAAATCATCAAAGAGGGCGATTTGGTTATCATCACGCGTGGCGATTTAATTGGCGTTGGTGGACACACCAATATGTTAAAAGTTGTACAAGTAGGAAATAATCAACGCAAATAAATTAAATATATCTGCTTCACCCCCTTTTAAAGGGGGTCGCCGAGTATGACATATTTCGCATAACATCTGAATCATTAACCATCAGGAGTAATACATGGCACTCATTACATTAAGACAGCTACTCGATCACGCAGCAGAATATAGTTATGGCGTACCAGCCTTTAATGTCAACAATTTGGAACAAATGCGTGCGATTATGATGGCTGCTACAGCTACAAATAGTCCCGTTATTGTGCAGGCATCCGCTGGTGCCCGCAAATATGCTGGCCCTAATTTTATTCGCCATTTAATGCTTGCTGCCTTAGAAGAATTCCCTGATATCCCTTTGTGCATGCATCAAGATCATGGTGCATCACCTGATGTCTGCTTTCGTTCAATCCAAATTGGCTTTTCATCGGTTATGATGGATGGCTCGTTGATGAGCGATATGAAAACACCATCATCTTATGATTATAACGTTGATGTCACACGTCGTACGGTTGATATTGCACATGCATGTGGTGTGTCTGTTGAAGGTGAACTCGGTTGTTTGGGATCATTAGAAACCGGCACTGCCGATAAAGAAGATGGTTCCGGTGCTGACGGTATTCTGTCACATGAACAATTACTCACCGATCCAGAACAAGCAGCAGCTTTTGTTAAAGCAACACATGTTGATGCACTGGCTATTGCAATCGGGACCAGTCATGGCGCATACAAATTTAGCCGTCCCCCCACAGGCGATATTTTAGCAATCAACCGCATTAAAGAGATTCATGCACGCATCCCCGATACACATTTAGTGATGCATGGCTCATCATCTGTGCCACAAGAATGGTTAAAAGTGATTAATGAATGTGGTGGTAACATTAAGGAAACCTATGGTGTTCCTGTTGCGGAAATACAAGAAGGCATCAAACACGGGGTACGCAAAGTAAATATCGATACCGATTTACGGCTCGCGGCAACTGGTGCGATTAGACGTTGTTTAAATAAAAATCCAAGTGAATTTGATCCACGTAAATATTTGACCGAAGCACATGACGCCATGATGGAAATTTGCAAAGATCGATTTATTGCCTTCGGTACTGCAGGGCAAGCCAGCAAAATAAAGGTACTTTCTTTAGAAGCAATGACCAAACGCTATCAAGCCGGTGAGTTAGCACCACGTGTGCATCAACGTACGAGTGAACGGGTGTAATGGGTAAATTCCTGCATCAATGTTTTTTCTGTTATTGAAAGAAATGAATCTCATTACGGGCTTATTCTATTTTTTAGCATTGCTGTATTGCTTATCGTCCGTTGTAGGCTTGTTCACTTTCTGTCATTGCGAGGGCTTTCTACCATTGTGACATAATCATACATTCATCCGGGCAGCCCGTGGCAATCTCCTGAATAGTACTTCGTACTGGGAGATTGCCACGGGCTGTACAGATATCGTGTCATTGATGCACAATGGTAGAAAGCCCTCGCAATGACAGGAAAAAAAACGAACCCTGATGAGAATTCCCAATTCCTTCTGCAATGACAGAATAAAAAAGTGTCAACAAACCATCACATTCATAGAATGGTTGTATAAGAACATTCGCTAATAAAGACTCAGACTATCAGAAGCAATCATCAAACAGATAAACACGATTGGAGATTATTCAGGCCTTAAAATAAAAAATCCCCCTTTAATACAAAAGGGGGATTTTAGAGGATTGTATAACTTTATAAATTATACAAAATCCGTAGAGAAGAGTGATTGCAGTTTCGCTAGGTTACTTTGGGTATCCATAGCTTTACTGGCAACGCCTCTACCGCGCTCACCTTCCGCAGGTTCCTTAGCAGCTTTTGCTTTTTTGGTTTTTGTGGAACGCTTGCGGCGTGGACCGGCTTTCTTAGCTGTCGCTTTTTTGGCGGTAGCTTTTTTAGCAGTTTTACGGCCAACTTTACGTGTGCCTTTCTTTGCTACTTTAGCTTTAGCCTTAGTTGCGCGCTTAGCCTTTCCAACTTTTCTTACTGCTTTTTTAGCAGTAGCTTTAGCTGGACGTTTAGCTTTGGCAACTCTTTTCACTGTTGCTTTTTTCTTAGCAGCAGTTTTCTTTGTTGCTGGTCTACCTACTTTACGAGCTTTGCCTTTGGATGCCGAAGCACTCTTAGCAGCTCCTGTCCTTTTTGGTCGTGCCATATTAAGATTCTCCCTTAAGTTAAAATCAAGTAATCAACAGGACTGTTAATTACCCCACCGCGGATTATATTTAATAAATTTCAATTTCGCTAGTATTTCGGTAATTTTTATGTAAATTTTTTTAAAATTTTTACAAAAATGTGCAAATGAGAGGTTATATTGTCCATAATTTCGTGTCCAACAAACAAAATTGCAACGCACTTGCATCATACACACACGTGTAACGAGCAAATTGATCATCAGGATTAATGCATTCACGTGATACGAAATATCTCCAATACTGGATCGCTCTTGGTACAAAATTAAATCTGTTATACTGCGTGTGACATTAACAAAAGGAGTCATTATGTTTAAGGTATGGAAATGTTTTATAACAATAATTTGTCTTGCAACAACTGCTAATGCCCTCGCGCAACTCTCTATTCCGATGTATTACACTGCTGATCACGGTATCGGTAAATCTGCTGGTACAGTAGTCATTAGCAAAACCAAATACGGTTTATTATTTACGCCACAATTGACCGGCGTCACTGCTGGTATTCATGGCTTCCATATTCATGAGAATTCATCTTGTGATCAAAATGGGATGGCTGCGGGTGGTCACTTTGATCCAACAAAAACCGGTCAGCACCTTGGACCTTATAACGATAAAGGTCATTTTGGTGATTTACCCGCTTTATATGCTGATGCGAATGGAAGTGTGACGCTACAGGTATTAGCCCCACGCATTAAATATCTTCCCCTAATTAATAACCGTGCATTGATGGTACATTCGGGTGGCGATAATTATTCCGATACACCAGCAAAATTAGGTGGTGGTGGTACAAGAATGATCTGTGGTGTCATTAATACACAAGTATCTTAATCATTTACGGTGCCATTTATATCTACCGAGGTTTCATCTTTAACCTCGGTTCCTTACTCTCATCTAAATATGCTCACTAAATAACAACCGAACATTATCTTTAATGTAGGTTGGATAGAGCTCTCTGGCGAAATCCAACGATAATATTTAGATTGTACTGTTAACAATAATCTTTTGTAGCGCTTCCAGCGCACAGCGTGTCCGCGAGTAATGTTTCCGACGCCACGGAGCTAACGCTCCTAAGTCCGCGCTACAAAGAGTAAGACAGTTTAATAAACACTCTCTCGAATTGAAACAAACTGCTTCATATGGATATCATGATACTAAAATATCCTATTAATGATTTTGTCGTGTTAACGAGTGTGTAGGCGGTGATGTTGGATTAACTACAGGTCCCGGAGTTACACCAAGTGTAGCCTGAGGTCCACCAAGTGTAGGTGCTGGTGTTCGAGCAATCGGTACAGGAAGATAATCATTTTTCAATATCTGGGCATGGAATGTTGTTACATTATTAAATTTAGAATTTAAATCATTTAATTGGCTCTCTGTAGCGGTATGCCCGGCAAGTTGCATAAATCTAGCCATATATTGTTCATCGCGCGTTGTACTTTTAGATACATTCTCGCCTTGCACTGCATCCACATAAGGACTATGAATATCCTTATATTCTTCAATTTTAGCGGCACATCGTTTTATTAATCCCTCTCTTACTCCTGGATTATCATTACATACATTTATTTGCTCTTTTAAGCGAACAATCTCCTTTTGCAATACTTCTAACCTGTCACATGTTGCTGTTAGTTTTTGTATTGGTGTCATTGGTTTTACACCTTGATGTAATGCAGCAAGTTGTGCTCCCCCATTAGACACAGTACTGTGCGCGCTATTACCTGTTGCTTGCATGCTAGCTCGTTGTTGTGCGGAAG
>CAYSGV010000251.1:0-4554 GCA_964430685.1 uncultured Gammaproteobacteria bacterium | reverse complement strand
GGTAATGATCTGCGGATTAACTAAAAAATGCTGCCCAAAACGTTTACGCGGTTTATGTTGTCTCACGTTGCACTCGCATCATGTGGTGTTGATGCATCGCTTCTGCTGTGCGAATCGCCGCATGTAAACTGCCAATATTAATACGCCCTGATGGCAGCCCAGCTAATTCAAGCGCAGTACCGTGATCAACAGAAGTACGTATGATGGGTAAACCAAGCGTTACGTTTACAGCTTCACCAAAACTACTATATTTCAAAACGGGTAACCCCTGATCATGATACATCGCCAAAACCACATCGACTTTTGCGAGAGTTGCGGGCGTAAAAGCAGTATCGGCAGAGAGGGGACCTAATACGTTAAAACCTGCGTGACGTAATTCCGTTAGTGCCGGCGTGATGGCTTTAATTTCTTCATCACCAAATGCACCACCTTCTCCTGCATGTGGATTTAATCCGCATACAGCTATGCGTGGATGAGCAATGTCAAACCATTCTTGTAATGAACGCGCTAAAACTTGAATAGTTTGCATGATATTTTCACGGGTAACCTGCGCCGGAACTTCTTTAAGTGACAGATGCGTGGTTAATAATGCGACGCGAAGTTTAGACGAGCAAAGCATCATCACCGGTTTTGCACAGTTTAATAATTGCGCAATAAATTCAGTTTGGCCAGTAAACGGAATGCCTGCTTGCTGAATAATTCCTTTATGCACTGGTCCTGTGATAACCCCTGCACATTTTTTTTGTTGGCAATAAATAACGACTTTTTCCAAACAATTCACAACATAAGGTACATTGGCAACATTCAATTTTTGCGCTGTTACCAATTCAGCTAACTGAAGCGGAACATAATAAATGTGTTGCGGCTTTGGCAGAATATTACTACCACTAAAATTGTATTCTACCAATTTGATGTTGCGGCCCATTAAGCGCGCACGCGTCATTAATAATTCTGGATCGACAATCGTAAACCAAGGAACTATTGTTTGCTGTGCGCTGAGTTCAATAATTAAATCTGGACCAATGCCTGCTGGTTCACCTGTGGTAATGACGAACGGCAATAAATCATTTTGCATATTTACGATTTAGTCTCAGCCGGTTGTTTAATTTCGATATGTGCTGTATCACGAATTTCTGACAGCCAACTTTGTAAGTTTTGTTCAAATTTACGTTTAAATATCATTTCACGTAAGTGCGACCGCAGTTGTTGATCAGCCTCCAAATCTTGGACCCTACTATTATCAGCTGTCGCTATTCTTTTGCCAATGAGTTTAATGACATGAAAGCCATTCGGCGCACGAATAGGTCCAGCAATTTCATCATCTTTCATTACATTAACCGATTGCACAAAAATCTCCGGCAACTCTGCTAATTTTTTCCAACCCAGATCACCGCCCTGCAAAGCAGATGCACTGGCTGAATCATTCATTGCTAAAGATTTAAAATCAGCTCCTTGACGTAACTTAACCATGAACGTTTCTGCTTTGGTCTTAGCGGTAGAAACTTCTTTACTGGTTGGTTTATTTGGTAACCCCACTAATAGGTCCAGCACGTGATATTCTGTCGCATTATTATTAATACTATTTAAGGTGTGCATATAATTGTTAATTTCCGCGTCACTTACACTAATGCGTTCGGCTACTTCTCTTTGTTCAAGTTGATTAATCAATATTTCAGTGCGAATTTGATTGCGAAAATCGGCAACCGATAAGCCACGATCACTCATTGTTTTTAACAATCTTTCCGCGGTGGTATTCTGTTTTTTAGCAATTTTGTCAATTGTTTGATCAATTTCTTCATCATCAACGGTCATCCCCATTTGTTCAGCAAGTTGTCGCTGTACAATTTGATCGATTAATTGCGAGAGCACGTGTTTTTTCAACTGCGTTTCATCTGGCATATTGTTGCCTTGTTTACGGATCTGGTCACGTAGACTGAGTGTGTGTACGCGAACTTGTTGCTCCGTAATCACTTCATCATTGACTACAGCTACGACAGCATCATCTACAACTTTAGTTGCTGCGACACATAAGTTCACAGCAACAAGTAACATGAAGCCCACGGCGAAAAATTTAAGCAAAACATTTTTTAATCTATACATTGTCATCTCGTTTTCTACTCGTTTTATCCTTTAAATGGATCTTTATATTCTGGGATACCTTGCAACAACAGATTGCCCGGATCACCGCTTCCCAAACTACCCAACCCCTTTAATAACCACTGTACATAATATACCGTATCGTATTGTGGATTATCATTTTCATCAAGGTTCTTAAACCGTCGGCTGGCTACCAATCGTGTTGCCCAACAACAATTATCGTATTGTAAGCCTGCAATATACGTATTCATGCGTTGTTGGCCAATATTATAATTCCAACGGCCTAGCACTGACCAGCGATCATTGACTGGCCAAGCAAAAGAAATATCGGCCTGGCTTAAATCCGGTCTGCCCAATAGCGGTGAAATTTCATCGCCGTCACGTATAAAAACATAACCAAGGTTCAATATTTTATTGGGTTTAGGTATATATTGTACAAAAAAGTTGCCATTATTCACTTGCCCTGTTTTAACATCATAGGCCCAAGCTGTACGTAACCACCAACTTTTTTGCAAATGATAATTGATTTCACCAACCAATGGCGAGAAATTATTATTCGTTTCGGTTACCGCCGCTAATGTTGGATTGAGTTGATCTTGACAGTTGGCTTGCCCGCACAATTGAACATTACGATTACGAAAATAAAATATTTGACCGATACTGGCGCGTAATTTTTCATCACCTGTTTTGTGATCAACTAATCGTGTGGTCATTGCATAAGATAGTTGATTCGCATCGTTCATACGATCAAAACCATCAAATCGATTTAAACGAAACAAATGTTCATAATTAAATGGTTGAATGGTCGTATCAAAATCAGGTAAGTCGGATTGCTTCACATAAGGTACGAAGAGATAAAACAAACGTGGCTCTAAACTTTGTGAATAATCTCTAGCAAATAATGAAAAATCCCGCTTAAAAGTAACACCAGAATCAATATTAAAAATTGGAAATGAACGATTTGGATTGGTTGGTCGCCCATCAGGATTTTGTAGCGCATAAGTCACATTGCGCAAATAGAAACTCGGCTTAATATAACCACCCGAAAAATAATAGGGCTGACTTATTCCTGGTTGTAAAAAAACACGCTGCCCTGTAACGCGCGTGAATGGATCGCCGGGATTATGACGAATCTTAAAATTAACAAATTCACTGACCCAATGAAGATCGATGCCAGCCCATTGATTTGGATATTCAGCAGTTAAATAGAGTTGTGGTAATCGGCTATAGATTTCGTTAATGGGGGCTTGATTGACTTGATGTAAGGTTTGGTGTTCTTGCACGCGACCAATAAAATCCCAATTGCGGCCCTGATAGGTCACTTTGATTTCTTGATTTAATTGATTGGTATTCGCCGCATTAAAATCTGTACCTAAATCTTGGAAATAGTAGTCATCACCCACCCAGTTAAAATCTGCCATAAATTGCCAGTGCGCATTAAAGGTTGAGTGATCTTTAAACGCAATAAAACGTCGATCATTGCTTTCATTATTTAATCGTTTTACTAAAGCAGCTTCTTCGGAAAAATCAATTGCCGCCTGTTTTTGAAAGGCGCTAAACTTTCGGTCGCTTGGTAAATAATCAATCTGAAAATTTAGATTGTGGCTCTTATTCATATAGCGAAATTGGCCATTCAGCTGTAACCCACGCTCGGAAAAAATACGTGGCATAAAAATCGCATCGTAATTTGGCGCCAGATTAAAATAATAGGGCACTGCAAGCTCAGTACCAGAATCACTGGCATAGCCTAATGAAGGAAATAAAAATCCAGATTTGCGTCGATTATCGATGGGGAAATTAAAATAGGGTAAATACAAAATCGGCACATCATTTAAATTTAAACGAATGTGTGTCGCTTCACCGCGCCCTGTATCGCGATTAAGTTCAATGTCACTTGCTTTTAATTGCCATAAAGGATCATTTGGTGGGCAGGTTGAATAGGAAGCATTCTCCAGTTTTATGATTGTTGGTTTAATTTGCTCTACATGATCGGCATAACCCCAAGCGTTTAATTGGTCCAAACGCACCAACGGATGTTCTGATGCTATTTGCTCCGTATGAACATTTGTGGTTTTTCGTGGCACATTCGCTGTCGCCATAATTTCATCTGGATGTGCCAGAGCAAAACTTTTCTTTTTCATATCTTTTGTAAAGGCTAAACGATAAAGCACATGATCAATCTTTGCAGTTTGTTTTGATAAGTTTATCCAAGCCCAATCACCTAAAAATAATTTGCCAGGTTCACGTAAACTGACCTTATCAACCAATTCAGCTTCATCAACTTTTCCTGCTTCATTTCGGTAAAGGTAAATGGTGTTTGCATGTAATTCACGATCGCCTTGGTCTATGTTGACATTGCCTTTTAGCACCGATATTCCGGTTGCTGAACACTCAGTTTGGTCGGCTTGAATACGAATTGGGCTTGCATCTCGTCAACCAGGTAATAAATCAGGGTTA
>CAYSGV010000250.1:0-4555 GCA_964430685.1 uncultured Gammaproteobacteria bacterium | reverse complement strand
AGTTGCTCAAGGAAAAGTAAATGAGGCCACCGAGCAAGGAGAAATGATTCGAGATGTTTTAAGTCAAGGGAATTTAATATTAAGTAGTCGACCCTATTTTATCGATGGCTATTGCATGACTCATGGATGTAGTTTTGATAATAAAATAGAAAGTGTAGGCTTTTTAAGTAAAAATATTGATTTGTACATTAGAAAATTTTTTGGTGCACAACAAATTAATTTAGCTGAAAGACTAAAGGATTATCTTTATCAACATAAACCAATAAGGGGTCTCGCACATATCCCGATTATGCTGGGATTAATTTGCAAGTTTTGGCGTAAAAACCCCGCATTTATGGAAAATATAGCAAATTTAACCATAACGGTCTTATACAAAACCTTGATTATTGATATAGCGCATAATAAGGGGCTAAAATTTTTGAAAGATGCCTATAATCCCACGGCAACATTTTTGGAGAATTTTAGGAAATACCCAGCATTATGTGCGTTAGCAGAATTAGCATTTTTACAAATGCAAGAAAACAATTATATTATTCAAAGGGCTAAAGTAGCTACTGTTCTGAAAAAATACACAGATGATATAGATGAAGAAAAACTATTTAGTAGCATATTAGAATTAGGCTTTATAAAATCATTAGAGGAAAATGAACCCGACGAAGAATCAAAAAATTACTACTTTATTCATTCAACTTATCAAAAAATCTTTGCTGCTATATTTTTGGCTGAAAAACTTACAGATTATCAAAATTGGATATCTCTTGAGGCATGCAACCCGAATCTCAGTCTAGTGTGGCAATTTGTCGGTGGTTTACTGCATGGCCAAGCAGAAAAATTAGCCATATTTATATCAGCGTTTGAGCGATTGCCTGTAGACTTATTTATAACTAATAGTACATCTTTACTTATAAAAATTTTAGAAGAAGCAAGTTGGGCTTTGCCGACGCAAAAAAAGGCAGAAATAATCAAAAAAATACTAAATAATCTGCAACAGGTATTTCAATTAATGAAAACAGATGCAAAAGATAGAAAGATTCTAAATAACCCGATAGTGAAAATATTATGTGAATGTCCAAAACTGATGCAACAACGCGAAATTGAAGAGCAATTTTTACATTGGATAAGTGCTAAAGGGGATGAATTACAGGCTATAGTGGGTATTCTCGGAATTACGACCTATGAAAATGAAACCACACTAATTCTTCCAGAGAAAGTTTTAGATAGCTTAAGTGTTGCATTTGAGGAATTAGGCGGAGAGAAATTAGGCATGCAATTAAAATGCACACTATTAAGGCAGCCTAATTTGCCAACTAAAAGATTTTGGGATTTGTTAAATTGGTTGCAGAATGCTTCAGTTGAAAATGGTATTCCAGCTTTAATGTGTTTAATAAGACAAAAAACATTATCCTTTTCATATTTGGAAGAATTTGTAAATTGGCTAAAAATCGATGAGGGAATGAGCAGAAAGATAGCGATAACAGTACTTGGCAGTCAATTGTACCTTCCTGTTGAAATTCTATCAAAGCTGTTGAATTTACTAAAAGAAAGAGCTGAATTAAAAGAAAGTGTGCTTGAGATATTTAAGGAGCTGGCATCATTACCAGAAAAGACGCAATTACAAATGCTAGAATTGCTTATAAAGGGTCCTAATAATATTGGGCCGATTATTATAACCATACTATCACGACAATTCTTCCTATCTGTTAATTTAATGGAATGTTTAGTCAAACTGATAGAAAATAACAGCAATAATAATTTGAGAAAAGCTGCAGTAGATATATTATCTGAAAATGAAAATTTTGAAGAAGTTATTTTATGCAAGATTGTCGCTTTATTAAAGAGTGATAACTTAGATGTCGTCAAAGCTGCATTAAAAGTATTGCAAAAGCAAACATCTTTAACAGATGCAACATGTATCGATTTAATTGATTTAATGGAAAAACATGAAAATGACTCGGATTTGTGTTCTCTTGTTTGCTCACGACTAGCGGCGCAACCTCTTTTGTCTGAGCAAGTATTAAATAGGGTTGCCGGGTTACTTACGCATGCCAACCTGAAAATTAATGAAGTTGCTAGTTATTTATTGCGGAAACAGGCATCAATAAAACCTGAGCATTTGGCAATAATTAGAAAACTTATGCTTGCTAAGGATTTACCAATAGAAAAAAAAGTAAATCTAATTGAAATATTCCAACAGAAGAGTGAAGTGCCTGAAGATGTTAGCCTGAATCTTGTAGATTGTTTAAAAGATAAAGATACCAAAAAAGCCGCAGCGAATATTTTGGAAAAACAAGGAAAATTACCTGAACCAGTAACAAACCAGATGGCAGATATATTAACTGCCGATATAGGATTGGAAGAGACTTCGGCTGTTATTTTAAGCAAACAGAATAAATTATCTAATAAGGCATTCGTTACAATACAGCAAATGTTAAAAAATAATAACTCTTTAAGCGGTCAGCGTTTTGCACTAATAGCGATTAGTGGTCAATTATCGCTGCCTGCCGATATATGTATTTTAATTTATAGTTTGTTTGAAACGACCAAAGAAGTTCCGCCCGCTTCATGGGATAAATTTAAAAAGGATTTCATTGCATATATGGTTGTTGGCCTTTTTAAACCAAGTGCTTTGCCTTTGCTAGATGATCAGAAAGCACATATTCGAAGAATTGCGATGCATATTTTTGAGCAACAAAATTTGCTCCCTGACGCTGTTATTTCGAGATTAATTGAAAAGTTACAAGCTAGAGAGGGCGATATATTCGAAAATATTGTGAATATACTCAAGAAACGCGATTTAAAGTTAGATGCCCTTGAAAAAATATATACATTTATTGACGTTCCTGCACTTAGAGATTGTTGCTTAACCATATTGTTTAGTCAATATAGGTCGCCAACAGAGTTTGCAGACAAACTAATGCTAAAGATAAAATTATCACTAGAATCAGATCTAAGAGATGTATGGATAAAGAGTTTACTTGATCAACCGCAACTACCTGAAGGAGTATTGATACTTTTACTCTCTAGTCTTGTGAATGGTAGTGTGGATATTAAAGCACACAACTTAAATAATATGGGTCATTACAAATTGACACCAAAAATTATATCTACCTTAGAGGAATTACTTAGTTCAAATAACATGGACAAAATCAATAGTATCTTAACTATCTTAGATATATTACCTTGCTTGTCTGATGGTCTTATTTTAAAATTATCGAATTTATTGGGTAAAGGAGATACACAAATTAATAAACAGATATTTACGCTTATTGCAAAGCAACGACAATTAACCCAAGAACAATTGAGTATACTCAGTGACTATTTGAGTATTGCTAAAGCATCTGAGCAGTCAACTTTTGTTAATATATTTCAATATAATTCTTATCTTGTTCATCAGTTGATGAATTACAAATATAGTCAATCGTCAACTGCTACTTTAACAACATCATTTCAAACTAAATAGTGAAGGTTAACTAACTACAATATAGCATTTTAGAGCCTTTGAAAACGATGAAAATATTAGCTAAAAAAATTTCTGATGTAAAGAATTGTGGGAATTAAATTTACGCTGTAAGAACTTAGCTTGCAAGAGTATTGCGAATCAAATGCAAAACCTATTATGGGTATTGCTCAAATGTCAATAATGTTTTCGACAACTACGTCAGTAGTAAGGAGTAAATCATATGCCCCTCACACCACCTCGGGATTTAAAACCTTCATAAATTAATAATGAAGGTATATGCTATCATTTTTTGATATATAAAGGAACTTACAATGGAAGAACAAATAGAACATTCGTCATTTGCCAAAATAATGAGTACGATTCCGCAAATAACGACAAGTATCCTAGCTGCAGGCAGTACCAATACAGGTATTATCTATAAACCGAAAGTTAAAGGGCCTACTTATAATCTGACCCTCAATATACCGAAAGATGAACCGCCTATACCATTTGAAACCTTCATTGAAATAATTAGAGCCCAATACCTAAAGCAAGATCAAATCAAAAGCGAATATATCAATCCCACGGGCGGATTAAAAATTGATCAAATCTATATTAATGTAGCCATTGTGAATGAGGCAGAACAAGCCAAGAAAGAAAAAAAGGCCATGACTGAAGCATTATCCAAAAACAAGGGAGCTTCCGATTTGTCTTATTGCAAAGGCCTCAATAGCTTTGAAGAGATATACGGCACCAAAGATCCGATCTCTTTAGAGGAAATATTCGATGCTAAATCCGAAGAGGATAAAGTGTCTGATGTTCATCGGCTATTGCTATATGGCCGAGCCGGGATAGGGAAATCAACTTTACTGCAATACATAGTCTACCGCTGGGCGCAGAACCAATTGTGGCAAAATAAAAGCTTTAAGGTCCTCATTTTATTACCTTTAAGGCTGCTAGCCAATGCCAATCTTTATAAGGGAGAGACGGCCAGTATTGCTGCAGTCATTCATAGGCGTTTTGCCTTTGCGCAAAAGGGCATAAGTATAGGCGCCATCCAGCGTGTTCTATCAGAGCATGCTGAAGAGATTTTATATGTCGCCGATGGATTTGATG
>CAYSGV010000249.1:0-4574 GCA_964430685.1 uncultured Gammaproteobacteria bacterium | reverse complement strand
GAATTCTTTTTTCACATAATCATATATAACTGCAGGTTTCTTTTTCTTCCTACTTACTACAGCTGCTGTTTCGGCAGCTGCAAGTGAAGCCACTGAGGGTGATGGCGAAACAGTACCTTTGCCAGCTAATTCTGCTTTAGCTTGTTTCTCAGCATCAATAAATGCTTCGTTAACTTGTTTGCCATAACCTAATCTGTTCAAGATGCTCATTACACCATTCATCACAAACTCTAAGAAACCAACACGCTCATGCAGTTGGGTATTTTCTTTCTGTAATTTGGCATTATCAGCTTTAAGCACAAGAACTTCTGCTTCCAATTGGCTATTATCCCTTCTCAGAATAGCGTTTGCAGAAGTCAAATTGTCAACTGTAAAACCTAAATCGCGAGCTTTTGTTTCAGCCTCAGCGCGTTTCTTTTGCAGATGATTTGCTTCTACTGGTAATACCGATACAACACCCGGTGTATGTTCGGCAACGATAAGACCTTGCTTTTTAGCGACATCATCAAGACCTTTGCGTAAGACTTCCATGAGTTCCTTTTGTTGTGCTGCAGTTTTTTCTGCTTCAGCAAGTTGATCTTTTAAGAGTGCTTCTTGTTTTCTTAATTCAGCAATTGTTGCTGCATCTTTACCAGCTTGTGCATCAACTTCAGCTCTTAAATTACCACCGGTAACTTTTTCCAATGACAATTTGTTTTCCAAAGCTTGGCGTTGTTGTTCAAGTGCAGCAAGTTCTGCTTCTTTAGCGGCAACTTGCTTTTTCATCGTATCATAACCTAAAGCTTTAACGTTTAATTCAGCAACCTGGTTTTTGAGTGATTGCATTCTGATACGCAGTTGATTGTTTTCTTCTTCCAAATCCTCGTTTGTACGTAGATATTCTTTAGATTGCTCATCTAAACGAACAATCTGCAAATCTCTTGCACGCAATGCTGTTGCAGGTAAACCAATTTGCAAACCTTTTAATATTTTGTAGTACACACTTTCACGACCATCACGACCAACGGAGCTGGTATCAATTAACTGCATATCAGCAATTGTCGTAATATCATCAATGGATGCTGCACCATTTAAAAATTTGACTAACTCTTTAGCCAATTGTTCCATATTTGGACGACGATTCTTACTTACTCTCCAGCCACGTTCTTTTAAATCGTGTAAGTAAGTACCTTTTGCTGGATCTTTTGGCTCGATGAGCTTGTAGTTGCCACTTTCTTCATCAATTTGATAACCAATCTTAGATTGGAGGTAATACAATACTAAATTTCTGGGCGTATTGTGAGTATTCACCTCTTCGCTTGAATTTTTGCGTACTTTTTTATCGATTGCAATTTGTTTTGTTGCCATGTTCATCTACCTCTAATCATATTGCTTACATGATCCATATACGATTTATTACTTCCTCTTGAGTTAATGATGACACAATAGTCTTAAGACAACATTAAGAAGTATATGATTTTGCATTATTTTTTCAGGCTGCCAACCGTACGCCGGTCCAGTATAATTTATATTGAAATTGATGAAAAAATTCATTAAAAATGCGCTACAACCATTAGGTTCTTAATTAGACTTCTACATAAAAAAGCCCGGGTTTTGCTAAACAAACCCGGGCTTTTAGCATGAGACTACTTATTTCACTGTTATTTCGCTGGTGCTGGTGGTGCTAGCGGCGAAGTTGCTGAATGTGATGACAGACGTAGACCCGCAGCAACCACTGGAGCGCCGCCAAGTTTTCTGGGAGGAGTAGCTGTCAACGACTGAACACCTGCCGTAGCAAGAGCACCACTAGCAACCGGGGATCCCCCCTGGCCTTGCAGCAGAACGCTGCTTGGTGCCGCAGCAGGTGGATCAAGGTCTATTTTCCTGCGTAAAGGTTTCTTTGTAGCTCCTGGAGCATCTGCATCGGATGTTTTGCGTGCAGGCTGTGGCTCTGCTTCGTTTTTGATCTGCGAGCCATCAAAATATACAGGATAAGCTCCGCCAATGGGTTGCTCTGCGTTTAGCATGGCCAGTAATTTTTGGTTGCCCTCATTCACTGACCTATTCTCATACGCTCCCTTGATATAGCCACGGAATTCATTGAGTAAATCGCTTGCTTCCTGATCTTGATAATCTTTTTCATCTGGTTGGTACTCGGCTGGTAATTGCGGCAATTTAATCCCTGCAACGGCAACCTTTTTACTAAGAGTAGCTAACACAGCTTTTTTATGTGGGAATTTATCGTTTGGATCGTTCAAATTGGGATAGTCATATTTCGCAACCAAAAAGGTTATTAAACGCCTTAACCCTTGGATAATCGCTGTAAATCCATTGATAAGCGCTTTAAGCTTTTTATTTTCAGCTACTAACTCGGCGTTATGTTCGAAAACTCTAACGTTGCTTTCTTGTATACCCTCTTTTTCATCTCTTAATTTAGCAATCTGCTTTCTAAACCCATCTGCCTGTGCTAATAATTCTTGAACCTGCTTTGTCAACTCAGCAATTTGTTTATGCTGAGCTTCATCGTTACTACCGTTTACTTTATTTGTTGTTTCCAAAGCTTTAAGTAAACCGTCTCTTTCTGCTTCTAATACTTTATATTGTTTCTTCAGTTCATTAAGATCCCCATCTAACCTCGCTCTTTCTTCTAGCGCCGCTGTCATTTTAGATCGATAGAGATCAACATTGGTATTCTCTGCTTTGGCTGCAGCAACTTCTGCCGATGCAGCTTGCAATGCTTTAGCGCTTCGTGCTTCAGCAGCGATAAGTGCCTCTTCATGTTGCTTCTTGAGTCTTTCCATTAGGTCTTTTAATAGACCTAATTCGCGCTCAGCCTCTTGTCTACCCCGCACTGCGCCTGCAAATTGTTCACTTAGCTTAGTCTTGTCAGCGTCAAGGGCTCTCATCTTAGTATTTGCTTCGTACATAGCTGCATCCATTGCATGAGTTCTTTGTTCAGCCGCCCTAGCCCTTCGTTCGGCTTCTTCTTTTTCAGCTAACGCTCGCCCCAAAGCCCCCCTGACCTCATCCAGGTTGTCTAATCTTTGGTTTCTTAGTGGTTGTTGATCATCGATAACACAAGTATCCGTCACAGCGTCAACGTCTAACTGCATTTCGTGTAAAATAATCCAAAACTGGGATTCTCGGCCATCTAGTCCAAAGCGACTCGTGTTAGAGAGCTTCTCTGCGAGTAACTTTTTAAATGTACTAATTTTGTAGTCTCTGTTGCGGCGAATTTTATCCAGCTCTACAACTAAAGCCAGGGCATCTTCGACATGGTGTCTATTGATTTGCCACATACCAAAGGAGCTTGTCATGGCCCGATTACTCGCTGAACTAACGTAGCCATAGGCTAATTGAGGGTTATCTGGATCGTCTGTCATTTGTTGCAGACCAGGTATAAATTCCATACCGGCAGGCATTCTTGCTAAATAGCTACCAATTAAATCATCGAATTCTTTTTCTGCATTAGATTTTTCTGCTGCGGCAGGAGCATCGGCTGGTGCGACCGGCTCATGACGATTAACTACAAGTGCTGGCAGGGGTTGATCGCGCCGTGGTCGCAAAACGGGTCCTTCGTACCCTTCAAGCTCCTCTTGCTCTCGCTGTACCATTTCTGCTCTAGCTTCTTCAGTATAGCGAAAACCGAGCGTACTGAGCCAACCTTCGGCAAATACTTTAAGTGTTTCTGCACCCATAAATTCCCCCTTTTAAAAGTCGAACTTCTTATTAGTAAAAATCTTAATTTTTCTTGCTCACTGTCAGATTAGCGCATGAACCTTAAGGGAACCTTAACATCCTGATTATTATTTTATTCCTTTGATTCTTGCCTACGAGTACAGGGCATTAACGGCTGAAATATTTTTATACGCACGATTGCAATGCATAAATTATGGCCCATCATCCCAAAAAAATCATGAAAAATCAATAGGTGTATTCAAAAAAGAGCGTAGTTTTGCATAAAAATTTATCACCGAGTTGAGTAAGCTGAAAAGTAAAGTTGTAAGCTTTTGAAATTGATGAAAGTTAACTCATGATTGGCTTATTTCAGAAAAGTGAACAATAGGCTTAGAAATTGCATCATTGATACATAAATGGGGCATAGGCAGTTTTGTTCACGCTACGAAGATCAATGATATGTTAAAACAGTTCACGTCCTCTCTATCATTGTACTCTTGAATCAACTAAAATTTATATTAGGATTGTTATGATTTAAGTTTATTTTAAGCTCAACATAATAAACTATAAGTAAATCAACACTACACCATTATAGAGGTAATCCATGCAAGGTCAGCCAGAACAACCACCAGAAACCCAAGAAACAGGCAATCGAGCCGGAGCAAGACCAGCTGAGCCCCAAGTTGTGCCGATTAAAAGCGCAAAACAAGTAATGGATGCGTTTGACACGAATCGAGCAGCGATTCTCGCGCAACATACCAAGTTTGCCGATACATTGATGGGGATAACCCCGACCATAACGGGTACTCAGTTACCCGCACTTCGCGCTGCAACAACACAACCCCCACCCGTTGGAACAGCTGCACCAGTCCCTCCCCCTCCGGCCACACCTGCTGATGGATTCAAAGATCGGTTGA
>CAYSGV010000248.1:0-4578 GCA_964430685.1 uncultured Gammaproteobacteria bacterium | reverse complement strand
GAAGCGTTTGTTTGATGTTGTTATTGCCGATCCACCTGCATTTGTTAAATCAAAACAAGCGATCGCCGCAGGTTTAAAAGGTTATCAAAAATTAGCGCGTTTGTGCGTCACTTTATTAAAACCGGATGGCTTATTTTTTATTGCTTCTTGTTCACATCATGCGCAAATGGATGCATTTAAAAATGCGGTGTTACAAGGGGTTGCCCAAGCCGGGAAAATGGCAACGCTGCTTGAAAAAACTGGGGCCAGCCACGATCATCCTATTCATCCCATGCTCGCAGAAACGCAGTATTTAAAAGGTTTGTTGTTTCAAGTGAGGTAACGAGTACATTTGTAGCCTCGATGGAACGCATTAAATCGAGGCTACGAAATTGAAGAAATGAAAGTTCTTTAGTAACGCGGACTAAGAGCGCTACGAAGAGTGACACAATTTTATCAACAACACTCTCAAAATTTACATTTCCATCGATGCTGATGATGTTGACGCAGCTGCTGCTTCCGCATCTGTAAATTCAACGGGATCATAATTAGTCGTGCTGCCACTCATTAACCGTTGTCGCGCAGAACGTATCAATGGTCCGCCAAAAAAGCAACACAATATACTGGCTGCTATGCAACCGCCACCGACACCACCGAAAGCAGCACCCATGGCCGCACCTTTGCCTACCGTTGTACCAAAACATAACGGACCCGCTACAGCGCCTGAAACTGTCTCTACTGCGGGCAGCCCCACCGTAGTAGCAATAACCGCATTTCTTACTTGAGTTCTTTGTTGCGCCTTTTTAGCATCTTCTAGATAGTCTGTTGGGCTAACATTATCTGAGCTATTATCATCTTGTCTACCTTGCCCAATCATTTCCCAAAGTTTTTGCATAATCAATTCTCCTCATTTTTGAGTTCATTCGTCTACACCAGTCACTACAATAATCATGTTAACCTCATTATATTAAGGAAATATTAAATGTCATAAAATGCCATGCGTTACTCATCTACTCGTTTTACTTCCGTAGGTCGGATAGAGCCTTCCAGGCAAAATCCGACAATACTATCTAGAATATATCGTCAGATTTTGCCTGGAAGGCTCTATTCGACTTACTAAGATAAATGTAAAATAACCTCTTCATTAAATGTGAGGATCTCATGAACAAGAAACCAGAAACAAAAACAGCTTCTGCCGTATCCATTCCATTTCTCATCGCTGCACTAAAAAATGACGCCCGCCAATGTGAGATATTCTTGGAAGAAATTCGTCCCTTGCTGGCTGTCGAAGAAAAACAACCTAGCAAATGCGCTTGGATTTGGGGACGCGTTTTACTCAGTTTAATTTACATCAATAAATTGGACCAAGTCCCATTCATCGCCGCTAAAATGACTAAATTATTAAGCAATGCGCCAGAAGATTGTTTTGCTGCATGGGCATGGGCCTATCTCGCTTGTTATACTGCACGCATCGATATCGCGCAACACACCCAACAATTAAATCGTGCATTATTAATCACCGATAAACTACCAATTGCTACACCAGCCGAACAATCAGACAAAATGTGGGGCTATGTGATGGCACTTTATGCAGCGGCGCAAAGTCCAGATGGACCCACAAATTACTATGGCGTGCGCGCAAAACTATCTGCCACGCAATCGCAATATGATTCACCAATGCTCAATGTAATTGCTGCTTTAAAGCAAATTCAAGATAGCGATTGGTCTGCTTGGGGTTTTAGTTTTGCATATAATGCGGCAATATCAATGAAAGATAATGAACTTGCTGCAGCGTTAGAATCAATTGTACTTGCAAAAATAAGTAATGCAGTGAGTGATGAAAAAACATTAGCTGAATTATATTATGCGCAAACAAAAAAACCTTTCGTTAGCAATAAACCAAGTAGTGAACCCTCTACCTCAAATCTAACATTAAGTTGAGTTTTATATGGATAATCGTCAAGAAGTACCTGTTTCAAAAAAAAGAAACCGAACAGCCGAAGCAGCAAATGAAATTGCAACAAACGATGCCTTGCCATTTAGTCGCTATCATTTTTTAGCCGATACACAAAGTAATGCAGCAGCTCATGAATTTCATCAAGCCAAAGCGCGATCCATTACACCCGCCAGCATGCTAAATTTTCAATTGCCGCCTACCGCGCTGAATGCTGCAGGACCAAGTTATAGTGTTTTGCCTGCATACACACCCACAACGCCACCACTTGCTGGTCCAATATTGCATCGTATGGCATACAGTGCTCCGGACCAAATTCCTGATACAGATGATAATCGGTGCTTCTTATTTCCAAGAACTTAATAACTTGATACTAAAACATCATTTATGTTGGCAATTTAAATGAGAACCGATAAACAAAGCAATAAGACCAACAACATCGGCGATAATCATATACACGAGCCAGTCGATATAAGGTAAACTTGTACGGTAACCATTTGCACCAGGAATAAACCAAATATCGATAATGCTGAAAATGATAAGCACGGTTGTAATAACGAAAGCAGCAAGAAAACTACGCATCATCCAAACCATATCTTTACACATAAAGCCTCTCCTTAGCTCATCCAATTAAACCGCGGAAAGTATAGTAAAGTATGAAAATTTTGCACTCTCTTTGCCCGGAGGGCGACGAGCCATTGCTTGAAGAATAAAAACTCTAAACCTTTACCACCAAACCACACTAATACATAGTCACACCGATTAATTTCCCAATAAAGTAAGTGGCCATACCTGAACAACCACCGATGAGCAGCATCCTTAAACTGCTCCACAATGCTCGTCGGCCAGTGAATAAACTGATGATTGCACCAACAGCCAATAATGAGATTGCGGTCAATGTAATAGCGGTTACTAATTTACTAGGCACTATGGCAATGGTGTATGGTAGTAATGGGATAAATGCCCCCAATGCGAAACAGGTAAAGGATGAAAATGCAGCACCCATAGGTGAACCTAAATTTCTTGGGTCCAGACCTAACTCTTCCTTCGATAACGTTTGCAGCGCCGCCTCTGGATTAGCTAAAATTTTATTAGCCATTGTTCTGGCTTCAGTAATGCTTAAACCCCTTGCTGCATAGATGAGCGCTAATTCTTCTGCCTCTTCTTCAGGATAATTTTCCAACTCCTCACGTTCTAAGCCTATTTGATATTCATAAATTTCTCGTTGTGAATGTACTGAGATATACTCGCCAGCCGCCATAGAAAAAGCACCAGCTAACAATCCCGCGACACCCGCTAATAAAATAATATTGTTGTTTGTGATAGCGCCTGCCATGCCAAAAATTAAACTGGCATTTGAAATCAAGCCATCATTAATTCCAAAAATTGCTGCGCGTAAATTACCGCCCTTACGTAAATCTTTATGATGTTTTTCTAAATCTTCAATGCTATGAATTTTGGGGTGGGCAAAATTTTCTTCTGTGTAAGTCGACAAACCGCGAATTTTCATTGCAGCTAAAATGCTACGGACTTGCCTGGGACCAAACCATTGCACCAGTTTTGCAACTATATAGGCACGTAGGTCGGGTTGAAAGGATTGCGGTACGTGCATGCCTGCCGCTGTCATTTTTTGTGCCCAAATAAGGGCTTGTTGTTCAGCCATTTTGCTTAAATTCTCGAACAAGCCCCTGCGGATAAGATCATGTTCATTTGCAGCCACAACTTTATATATCCAAGCGGAACGCTTTTCTTCCATCCAGCTTTCTAAATAATTCATCTAGCAATCCTTACAAATTATGCTTGCTATATATACCACTCGACAATATAGATGAGAAGACCTTTTAAAGGAAGGAATAGTACTTTACATCTCACCCCCTTTTTAAAGCATGTCCCGTACTTGGTTACGGGAGGGGTGCCGAGCATTTACGAGGTAAGGGATTTTATATCAAATTTATTACATTACCGTGCATGTAAGCACACAGCATTTCTCTTCTGCTTTTGTTGCTACATATCGTTCGAACCAAGCTACTGCATTGCCAATAATGACCAGCTTTGCGTTGCCCTTTACTGCTCCCTCTGAACTATCTTGTAATGCATGCGCTTCGATTTCTTCAGCTGTACCAGAATCAGATTCAAGCGCTTGTGCAGCATGTAACGTATCACGCAATTGTTGAGCTAAAATGAGGTTATCTAATAATATTGATAATTTATTATCTTCCCCTCTGCTTTCACTAATGTTCACTATTCTTTTGGACTGGATATCAAAAGCGAAAATAATTTTATTTCTAATTATCTCAAGTTCTGCTGGTACATGTTCAGTTTGCGGTTGACGCTTAGGCATACAACATTCAAATAATTTAAACATATTCATCACTCCGGGGGCTATTCACGCAAATAGGGGTTGGTTATGCCCACAAACAAAAGCGCTGGTTCAATGAAAATCCAGCATAGGGCATTCATAAACTATTATATCGAGTATAAATTAAGGTTTTATTAAGAAAATCAGGTGGTTAAGAGAGGTCATGCGATATTTATATGAGATAGACAGCATCTAAGGATAAAGTTAGAGATTTAAACTGGGTATGTGT
Source organism: uncultured Gammaproteobacteria bacterium (assembly GCA_964430685.1). Classification (GTDB taxonomy): domain Bacteria; phylum Pseudomonadota; class Gammaproteobacteria; order CAYSGV01; family CAYSGV01; genus CAYSGV01. The sequence goes on along the minus strand of CAYSGV010000248.1, from coordinate 57 downwards.
CAAAAATCATGCAGTGATACTGAAGCAACTGGCGTGCCTGGAGGGATTCGAACCCCC
>CAYSGV010000247.1:0-4579 GCA_964430685.1 uncultured Gammaproteobacteria bacterium | reverse complement strand
GCCGTTGCCACCAGCCCACAACAAGGTACAATGAGTGCAGAACAATTAGAGTTAGAACAAAAAGAACAACAACAAATAGCCGAAAGCAAGTTAGAAAAATTTCAAGCCAGCACCCAAAGTGAGCAAGAAGCAATGATTGCTGAGGCGCAAGATGAAATATTATCTGGCTTAGAAGCACAACAATATATTGCCGCAAGCAAACTTGATTTTATCACAGCTACCCATATGGCGGATTTAACAGCACTTGATCGTTACGTTGCAAGAGAAAATGTTGAATATAACTATTTACAGGACAAAATTAATAAAACCAACATTGATTGGGAACAACGCGGCTATCAACGTGAGCAATATGCGATTGTTGAAGAATATGTAACTGAAGCAATCGGTTCGCCTGAACAATATAGCGATCCAAACGTGCGTGCACATGCAGAAAAAATACTTGGTCGCATTGAAAGCTATTTTGAAAAGCAGGAAGAAATATATGACAGAACGACTGAATTACTAGATCGTACAGATCAATATGCGAATGATCAATCTAAACTGAAGCAAGCACGCGATAATTCCATGCAAAAAAACCTGCGAGAAATAGAGAAACTTAAAACAAAACAAGAAAATTTTTATAACCTATATAATACAACAGAAGATAAAAACTCTATGGAACTCATTGCTGCTGGAGTAGAACTCTATCAAGCCAGATGTGATTTTGTTGACGGCTTTACCCCTACTTATATTCAAATTCTAGAAAACATCGTCGCTAACCAAGAATCGTTTACACCCGAACGATATAGCCAAGCACAAAATATCCTTAACACCTATCAAGAATATCTTGCTTACGTCATCAAAAAGGAGCCGCAGATCCTAGGTACCACATATAGAGATCCACAATATTTGGATCCAAACAATCCTCGACCACCCATACAGGTTGGCTCAATGCATATTTTAAGAGATACACCTTCTGCTGATTTAAGCACTCAGCAATTAGCTACAACTCCACAAGCAACAGCAGAACAAACAAGCCTACCAACGACAATTGATTCTATGCCGCAGCGTTTATTACTAGTTGAAGCAATAGAAAAAGCAAATAATGCTTATCTAGAAAGTATTCCGTCAAAAGCTACCGTTTCGGATGAAAAATTCATAGTTTTATACAATCTAAGAGAACAGTATGTCAACCAACTCTCAGAAACTGAACGCCTATTTTTAACAAAAATTGCTGCACCCGAAAATAGTTTTAGCCTTGATGAACAACTGCAAGCGCTAAAAATTCTAACTGAATTTGAAGAAAGCCAAACATTCCTGCTTGAGCAAAAAGATTTGGCAACAATCATCCATAGCGAACAAAAACAAGCTGCAGAAGCAACTCCCGCCGCCACTGCACCACCGCTTACCACGCAACAACCAATTGCGTCAGATACCGATAATAAACATAAAGCTGCGGCCGGATATGCAAATGTTAAACCACCCTCTAAACTTGAAAAAGCTTGTAATAAGTTAACCGCTTTGCAAGCTACGCTTGATAAACTTATTGCTGAGCGCGATGCTTTACTTGAAACAATAAAGTCCAGTGCACAAAACAATCCTGATAACAACCAAAATGCCGAGTTATATACGCATCAATTCAATTTAGCACAGAAAAGTAAACAACTTGATCAAAAAATTGATGAATTTAAAGATGTTTTAAATAAAACCAATGAGCGCGCAAATAATCCACAAGACCAATCTACCATAGAGCTAGAGACTAGAGATAAGCTTGCCCAATTTAATAGCTTTGCTGAAAAACTAAACAATGTGCAACAGCTTTTAAATCCAGATAGAAAAGAACCACCTTCACCATTTCAATTTGTGGAATGATAATTAACTATATTCTGCTTGATAGCCTGATAAAACGGCCGGATTTTCTTTAAGTAATTCTTCTACTGTTTTTGTTGCGCCGCTACTTGGCACATAGGCGTGACCACCCGATATTGGTTCAGGCACACGTGTTGTAGCAGGTATACTTAGTGGTTTATTTTGTAGACTACGTACCGCTAAATAAGCAAAAATTTGTGCTTCCATGGCTTGGCTATTCCATCCCGCTTCATCAGCAGTCATTATTTGTATTCCTTTACCAAGTTTATTGGTTAATCGGTGTTCTAATTCAGAGCGTATAACTGGATTATGCCAACCACCACCAGCCAAAATAAAACATCGCGGTATTTCGGTTTGCAAAAAATCTAAGCTGTTAACGATCGTGTCTGCCGTAAATGCTTCGAGGGTAGCACATGCATCTTCTAACGACAGTGCATCTATTTCTGGAATTAAAACCATATCGCCTATATCGAGCGACTTCGGTGGTTTAATGGAAAAATAATTTTGACCATCTTTTATCAGTGCTTTTTGATACAACGCTTGCAACACTTGCTGATTCACTTCGCCCTTTATTCCATACTTACCATTATCATCGCGATATTCTTTGCCCTGAGTACGTTGACGCACTAACCGATCAATTAAACCATTACCAGGACCGGTATCAAAACCTAGGCAATCTAATTCATTACTGTTGCAAATAATGGTTATATTCGCAATGCCACCGCAATTCACCACTGCAACAGGCATGAGTTGATCACGCAATGCCAGCGCGTGATGATACAAAGGCGCAAATGGCGCTCCTTGACCACCGCAAGCGATATCACAGCGACGAAAATCATTCACTACAGTAATACATACTTTTTCTGCCAATGACGCGCCATCACCTACAATAATAGAAATTCCTTGATTGGGACGATGCAGTAATGCTTGACCGTGATAACCCACAACATCAATTTGCTTTGGTTGATAAGCCAATTCTTGCAATAATTTTTTTACTGCTTTTGCATGCAGTTGTGTGGAATGTTGCACCACTTTATCAAAAGTAATGAGATAATCCGTATTCGTAACTTGATACAGGTATTGCGCCAATGCACTCATTTCATTATCAATTTGATACGGTGAAATTTTTAATTCATTGCTTAAATAATCTTTGAGCACGTTTAAATAAATTGATTTTGCTTGTGCTAAATTGCCATTACATTGCCGTACTGCGGCTTCTGCCGCTTTTAATAAAATTTTGGTTGGCGTATCATAGCTCATCGATATATGGCCTAGATCGCGCAGCAAGTTTGCGGATCCATCTGTTTCCAGCAGTGCACAATCGATGCCATCCATTGATGTGCCACTCATTAAGCCGATACTTAACATAACAATCTTCCTTACCAGTAAATTGATTGCAGGCATCATTATATTTGTGAGCGATATATACTGTGATTTACTATATCGATAGTTGAAATTTAAGTCTATCGTTTCATAAAAACCCTTTGACGCACTCTATCATTTGTTTCTATAATAAATATCGTTAAGTTTAAAGCAATATAACTCATGTTCATCGATATTAGTCCACTAATCCGTCACCGTAATTTTAGATATCTCTATATTGGGCAATTCATTTCAATGTTTGGCGCCATGCTGAGTTATGTGGCATTACCCTATCAAATTTATGAACTCACACATTCTTCGTTAGCTGTTGGTGCCATGGGTTTAGCTGAGCTGATACCACTGCTTATTACCTCACTATGGGGTGGCGCACTGGCTGATAAAATGGACCGACGTAAATTATTAATTATTGCTGAATGCGTGCTCGCTCTTAATTGTTTGTTACTCGCTGTGAATTCATTACTGCCACAACCATCGATTAGTTTAATTTATATTGCTGCAAGCATTGGTTCGGCGGTTAATGGTTTTCATCGCCCCACACTTGAAGCACTAACACCCACACTTGTGCAACAAAAAAATATGTCTTCAATCGCTGCATTGAATTCTATTAAATACACCATAAACATGTTAGTCGGGCCAGCAATTGCGGGAATATTAATGGCTAAATGGGGTATGGTTTGGGTTTATAGCGTCGATTTAATCACTTTTTTAATTTCACTAGCAGCAATTTTATGCATCAATTGTCCTTTTGTTCTGCCTGCAAATAATGAATCCATCACGCGATCCATTATCAGCGGCATGCGTTATGCTGCGAGTCGACAAGAATTAATTGGCACATATTTAGTTGATATCGTGGCAATGATTTTTGGCATGCCGCAAGCATTATTTCCCGCTATGGCACAACAATTTGGCGGCGCCGCTGTAGTTGGTTGGTTTTATTCAGCCCCTGCACTAGGTTCACTCATTGCTTCCCTATTTAGCGGTTGGACCAAAGCATTTCCACGACATGGATTAGGGGTGACGGTTTCAGCCAGTATCTGGGGATTAGCAATCATTGGTTTTGGCTTAGCACCTAATGCTTATTTAGCTGTTGCAGCTTTAGCCCTAGCTGGTGCCGCCGATTCAGTGAGTGGCATTTTTCGCATGACCATGTGGAATCAAACCATTCCTACACATTATCGCGGCCGCTTGGCAGGTATTGAAATGCTTAGTTATATGAGCGGCCCTTTATTAGGCAATGCTGAAGCCGGTTTTGTCGCCGCTCTATTTGGTACCACTGTTTCAGTTGTTTCTGGGGGTATCTTTTGCATCGTCGGAGTTGCAATTGCCACCTTCGCATTACCCAACTTTT
>CAYSGV010000246.1:0-4587 GCA_964430685.1 uncultured Gammaproteobacteria bacterium | reverse complement strand
AACCTCTTGGTTTTTGGGGGTATTGACCAATGCAATATGCGATTTTCTTACCAGCTGGCCCTTATACTGTAAATCCTGCACATACAATAGGTCGTTTTCAATCATTACTGCAAGTTCTGCAGTAATTATTTTGTTATCACGTAAATATTTTAATTGTCTATATAGAGTCCAAGACGTAACAACATCTATATTTAAACCACCAAAAAGTAATATCAAATCCCCGATAAAGTATTTTATTGGCCCTATAATATATTTTTTTATATCAAGCATTTCGGGTAAATCATCACCCCTTGATAAATTTCGATATTCTTCTAAATGTTGATTAAGTTGTGTGCTGGCTAACCCTATATAACGCGGGATTAGCGGCTGGTCTAGTGTTGACTGTGTAACTCTTCTTTTGATATGTAATTGATGGGCAAGTTCTTGCATATATTCGGCAAATAATTGTTCCCCCCCTTTTGATGCGAGAAGCACACGTGGCTGGTATAAACCATATGCCATATACCTGAGGCTATGCTCAACGATATATGCCTCACTTACCCATTTCGCCATGCTTATCGGAGCGTTTATTAAAAATTTATTTTGGCCAGTCAGGTATTGTAACTCATCAATTTGCCAACCCAAATATTCTTTAGAATGACTTCGGTCTTTAAATCGCCACTTTTCACCTATAGTTATCAGATAGTATTGAATTGTATTAATGATAGCTTCAAAATAAGGGTGCGAGCGATGAGATATATCTACAATTAGTAGCGCTATATCAGAATCTGAATATGGTGCAGCTATGCCTAAGGCGTCTGAGCCATACTCAATCAAACAAAATCCACATGGAGGCATGCCAAACATAGAGTGATTAACAACAAATTCACAGATTTGCTTTAATAATTCATATCGTGATTTATTAAATTGTTCAAGTATCGGTAACGTAAGCTTAGATTCTCTCTCAATACTCATAGCTGTATGGGCTCGAATTCTCTGCAAATTGTTCCGCAACGTTAACAATGTTGTTTGTTTTTTGTAATATTTATTACACTGTTTATGCGTTAGCGTTTTAATCATATCTCTGTACTGATTAACGATAAGCAGCATTTGTTCGATTCGCGGTTTATATTTATTGATTATATTTGCATTACTGGAGGCATCTATTTTCATGAGAATTTCAGAGCAAAATAATTTCGCATATTCATACTGTTTATAAAAAATGAAGTGTTCGATAACATCTGTTAATTCATCTATCGCAGTAAGACCCATGATGCCCTGCTCTCGAATGATGCATCCACCTAAATATTTGATATACAACCTAATAATTTCCTTTACGGCTAGGCTTTCTTTTTCGTTGGATTCAAATAATACAGACACTTCATTCCAGGCGTCGATGAAAATTAACCCATCTATGACAAAATATAATGATCGAATGGCATGATATAGGTGAAGTATCAGCAAGTCATTCAGTTCGTCTTCTTTAGAGCTTTGCTGCTTACCCAATAAATGACTTAATTTATCACATATCTGTTTTATATCTGACAAGAGATATGTATTTAGCAACGTTTTAAAAACAGATAGGCGATAGTATACATCTGCTTTCAGGATACTTAAACGCAATTCAAGTGCTAATGCTTCTAAATATTCACTTTCATCAGCTGAAACTTCCTTATCTTCAATATATCTTAAGCCTTGTGAAAAATATAATAATGGGGTAAGCCTGTCAGGTCCTAGACTCAGTGATCGTGCTGCAAGACTATAAACTCCAACAGTTATCTCCAATGGAATTTTATCTAGTAATTGCATTCTAGAGATTAGCTCATGATAAATAATTTCAATTTTTGGCGCACTGTTCTCATGCTTACAATGTTGGAAGTGGAATGCTACGATTTCATGTGCTAATTCGATAATGCCTAATAAGCTTTTAGTAAAATCTCTTTTGACATATAGATTTAACAGGCTTATATATCCATTAACTACTAGATTCATCTGTTCCGACGTCGCTTGCTCGCTTATTTTATAGCGATTAGGATCTAAATCTCTTTTAATGCCATTAATATCTACTTCAGACATCAATTCATTAGCTGGCAAGGCATTTAATAATTTTCTTCGAAAGATCGCTCTAGTTTGCTCAATTGTTTTTTTTGCCAATATACTCGATTTTGAATATTGGTTTATCTTGATTAACAACATACTTGTTTGCTGATAAAACAATATCAAACTTTTATGATTTGCCTGCTGGCAAACTTCTTTAAATGATGAATAAACTTCATCAAGATATGAAAATGCTTGAACTTCATCTTTTACAAACCAGTTCTTAAATAATTTGTGCGTGATATCTATAAAATTTTGGATATGTGAAAAATTATCACAAAATTCACTAAGGTGCCTTAGTATTTGACTGTATATTTGATAGGCTCTGTTAAAATCCGAATCGATTGTGGAATCAATTAGCTTAAAAATTTGGCTTAGTCGTTCATCGGTAATCTTCCCTTGCAAATCTTTTTCTATTTCATCAGATAATTGCCATATTTTTTTAATTTGCATGATATACCTACTGTTATATTATCTGATGATAAACATCGTAAACTGAATATTAAAACTCGCTTAGTTTACGAATAATATAAATTATATCCCCCTACCGCTTGCTAAAAAGTTGCTGGTGCTCAGCTGTTAATTCATTAACCGTCTCTTGCATCGTCCCCCGACATTTAGATTGTTGATCCCAACATTTTTTCATCAATTCTGCCATTTTAACTGGCGTCTCATTTGGTATTTGTTCTCTGTGGCCATTTTTTACCAATTCAGGGATAACCTCTTTAGGCTTCCCTGCATAAATGGCCTTACCAGGAGCGCTTAACTCCCATAAGATGATGGCATAGCTATAAACATCAGATTCTTTGCTATTCATACCTTCCGGAGTAAATAATTCTGGTGCCATCCAGTGTGTTGTACCCTGTGCTTGATTTTGAGACGAAATATTACTACTTATTGTGATCTTCGTACCAGCAAAACCAAAATCGCATAATAAAGCTCGTTTATTTTTGATGACAACATTAACACTTTTTAAATCACGATGTAGTATATCATTACTATGCAAATAACACATACCTTCACCGATATCTATGGCAAGCTGATGACGATACTCCATTCCTAATTCTTGGCCCCTCAATAAAGTGTATAAATTACCCCCTTCTGCATATTCCATAACGATTGACCAGGAAAAATCCTTAAGACAAATACCATATAATTTAATAATATGTGGATTATCTAATTGAGCCATGATTTCTGCTTCTCTTTGAAAAGTTTTCTTAGCTTTCTCATCATTCGCCTGATTGCTTAATTTTTTAATCGCTGCTGCAATATTCCCCTTATACATTCCCTTATAGACTTGACCATAACTGCCAATACCAACAATATCCTCTTCTTTATAGGTAAAATCATTCTCATTGATATTTTGCACATGCGTTCTTTGTTGTTGCTTAACTTGGGTTGTCGAACTACCAGTTGTAGTGGGCGGTACAGCTGCCAATACCGAACCTGACGTGACTGCTAATTTGCTACCGTCATGTTTTCCAGGTGGGCTTGATGAAATAGGCAATGTTAGTGGTTTTAATGCAGGTGGCTTTAGATCAGACACAGCTTGCGGTTTTGATTTGACTATATGGTACTTTAACTTCTCATGTCGATGAATTATAGGGTTTAATTCTTCACTTATTTCATGAAATGGGACTCGTTCTGTTTCTAACATGGTCTTTAATTCGTCGTTAATACTACTTTTGATAATTAATACATTATCTATAATTGTAATTTCTATACCTTGCTTGTGCTCTAAAATGCTGGTTAGCAAATAATGGGTTTTATGAATAGCAGTTGAGGTTTGCTGGTTCGATTGTAAAATTAAATAAGATTCAACTACGTATGCAAAAAATGAATTACTTCTGAGTATTTTTTTCATTTCTTCTTTTGCAGCGGAGGGTGTAATTGGATAAGGCAGTGCTTTTGGTCGGTAATTTGCATTATCAATAGCGAGTTCGGCTGCTGCTAAAAAGGCTTCGTCAACACCCTCGCCTGTTCTTGCCGAACAATCAAAGTAGTCTGCAGCACCAATAAGTTGATGGGCAATCATAAGTGCTTGTGCATAACCCGTTTTTCGCTGTGTAATTAAATCTGTCATATTACCGATAACAATTTTAGAGCAATTGGTATAATCAGCTCCTAATTTAATATAATATTGGTTACGCTCTTTAATCTTAAGAAAATTTTCTTCGAAATTAACCGTTAAGTTAATAACGAATATAATTACTTTGTATCGGCTCAAGCGTATAGTCGTTATGGTCAGGAATTTTTCATTGCCACTCGGATCAGATATATCTAATTTATAATAATTATTATTTATCGATAATTCCTTATAACTACCAGACATACCGATAGTTGCACTCAAATTTCTAAACACACCATCGCAAGTTCTAACTATTAACGATGATTTTCCCGGAATATCCCCCGATGCAGCATTTAATAAAATCATTTTAATTGATTCCTGAGTCAAAATTTTTACGATATTCGTACTAAATAGTTTAAGTTCAGCTTCAGTTGCTTGTTGCG
>CAYSGV010000245.1:0-4611 GCA_964430685.1 uncultured Gammaproteobacteria bacterium | reverse complement strand
GGATTGACTTTATGTGGCATGGTAGAAGAGCCCACTTCATGTTCTTTGCGTTGTTGCTGGAAATAATCAAGACTAATATAACCCCAGATATCGCGGCTGCAATCAATTAAAATCGTGTTGATGCGCTCAATAGCTTGGCAATATTCAGCAATCCAATCGTGTGGTTCAATTTGCGTGGTATAATTGTTAATGTTGAGCCCGAGCGATTCAATAAAATTCTGACTCAGCTGTTGCCAATCAACTTCCGGATAACTCACGACATGCGCATTGAAATTACCAACTGCGCCATTAAATTTCCCTAAAATTTTGACTTGCTGAAATTTTTCAATTTGTGCACTCAGGCGCACAGTAAAAACGGCAAATTCTTTACCCATGGTAGTAGGGGAGGCGGGTTGTCCATGTGTGCGAGCGAGCATAGGTACCTGTGCATAATTAGTACTGTTTTGTTTTAAATGAGCAAGTAATGTGTTTAACAATGGGAGTAATTGCTGCTCACGCGCATCTTTTAACATGAGTGCATAGGCTAAATTATTAATATCTTCTGAGGTGCAGCCAAAATGTACAAATTCTAAATATTTTTTTAGTTCTGCTGATTCTTGCATGTGGTTTTTTAAAAAATATTCAACGGCTTTGACATCATGGTTGGTGGTTTGTTCAATTTCTTTAATTGCTTGTGCGCTCTCAATATTAAATGTATCGATAATGTTTTGTAAGACATTGAGGCTTTCTTGGGAAAGTGGTGGAATTTCTTTTATAGCTGCTTCTTTGCTTAGTGCAATCAGCCAACGGATTTCAATATCTAATCGCCAACGAATTAGTGCATATTCACTAAAGGTTTCACCGAGTGTACTTGTGAGATGTTGATAACGGCCGTCGATAGGCGAGATGGCGGTTAGCGGGCTCAATTGCATGATAATCTCCAATATAAAATAGATAGGGGAGTTTATCGCGCTTGCCGCTTTTGATGCAACCTGCAAACGTTTAGCGAGTTTGGCAAAAAATTTAGATGATTGTTGTAGATAGTCCGTAACGACTGGGTAGATTACGTGATTTCAATAGGCACCCTAACCTCAACCCATTATTCATAGGTGGATACCTTAGCAGACGCATTAGGCTTTCCATTCTAATATGGACTTGCACACAACACCTGATCCTTGGTTTCCTAATCCGAAGTAAAACGGCTAAGGAAGCAATGCCCATCAAAAAATCACATTCCTACTATAGACCTGGGTTCATTTTTCGCAAGTAATTCAGTAAAAAAATAGTATTAACGATCCTAATCAATTGTTTTTTTTATTACATTTTGTATTTTATTGGTATCGTTTATGGCAGGACTGTTTAGTGGCTTCGCGACGTTATAGTACTAGATAGCCGATAGCACAATTAAGCTTGCGAAGTTTAGATTCTTCCTCGACTTACTGAACCACCAAAGCGCTATTATTCCGCTACTAATGCTCGTTTTTCTTGTCTGAACGCTTGTCTTAACGTCCCGGCTTCGGTAGAATCGCGTGTTTTGAGAAATTTTATAATTGGTAAAAAATCAATGAAAACTTTTAGTGCAAATGCAAACTCAATCCAACAAAAATGGTATGTGATCGATGCTGATGGGCTGGTATTAGGTCGGTTAGCCGTTGAAATAGCCCGACGTCTACGCGGTAAGCATAAAGCAATTTATACGCCAAATGTTGATACGGGTGACTATATTGTCGTAGTGAATGTCGAAAAAGTCGTGGTCACAGGTCGGAAAGCAACGGATAAAGAATATCAAACTTATACGGGCTATCCAGGCGGTTTAAAAACGAGAACGTTCAATGACATGATTAAAACACATCCTGAACGTGTGCTCGAAATAGCCGTAAAAGGCATGTTGCCAAAGAATACATTGGGTAGAGCAATGTTTCGTAAATTAAAAATATATGCTGGGACTGCTCATCCACATGCAGCACAACAGCCAGAAGTATTAGAAATCTTGGGGTAATCGTCTATGCAGATTCAGCGAAATTATGGGACCGGACGTCGTAAAACAGCCGTCGCACGAGTTTATTTACAAACACCAGGTAAAGGTAAATTTATCGTCAACGGCAAACCGTTTGATGAATATTTTGAACGTGAAACGGGACGTATTCATGCGTTACAACCGTTGAATGAAGTCCGAATGACTACTAAAGTTGACTTACTGATTACTGTGCAGGGCAGCGGTAAGGCAGCACAAGCGGGTGCTGTGCGGTTAGGCATTGCTCGCGCATTACTTGAGTATGAAATTAAAAATCCTGCTGAAATTGAAGATTTATTAAGACATTTTGCTACAGATAAATCTGCTGATGAAGAAGAATTGCCAGCCTTGACCATCCGTGCAATCATGCGCAAGAACGGCTTTTTAACGCGTGATGCGCGTGCTGTTGAACGTAAGAAAATAGGCTTAGTTAAAGCCCGTAAACGTCCACAATACTCTAAACGTTAAACGCATTACCATCCCCCCATCTATTACCAGAGAAATCTTTCTTACGGAGTTTAAATACTTCGTAAGGTAGATTATCCTGGATGTTCTATCGCCGTAGTGATTCACGAATACTATCAACATTATCTTGCTATCCTTCGTCCGAGAACGCGTAGTTGGATTAAGGTTTCCGCCTGCTAGGAAATGGCGGAATTGGAAAATGGTTGCAGCTTCCGCAATCATGTCATCCCTGGAGAAGGCCGCAAAATATATTAGAAAAAGCAATCGAACGATACGGCTGAAGACCAGAGAATACAGGCTAAATCTAACTTACTTAAGACTGTAAACTAAGTAAGAAAAATTATTCTGGATTCCCGGCTCTATGGCTGTAGTGATTCATGAATATTATCACCATTATCTTGCAGCCTTCGCCAGGGAATGGCGTAGTTGCGAGTTGTTACAGTTCCGATAGGGAAAGACGTGTTTGGTTTATGGTTGCAGGCTTCATTATGGACTAGAGTATGTATCTATTGAATGGGGGATCGTCTAGCGGTAGGACTACGGACTCTGACTCCGTTAACCCAGGTTCGAATCCTGGTCCCCCAGCCAAATTTAAACTAGGTTTAAAACAAAAAACCCATCGTTCGAAAACGATGGGCGTAAGACTGAATCAACAAAAATTGATTTTTTAAGCTTATTAGTCTTCTCTATCGTAACGGCCACCGCCGCCACCTTGACGCGCATAGCGATCACCGCCGCCGCCGCCACTACGAAAGTTTTTGCGACCGCCGCCGCCACCTTCTGATTTTTCTTTAGCTAAGTTAACGCGTAACTTACGGCCCATAAAGTCTTTGCCGTCCATTGTAAGGGCTTTATCGGCTGCTTCCTTAGAAGAATAGGTAATGAAACCATAACCGCGTGACCGGCCAGTTTCTCGTTCTTTAATCAATGTTACTTCATCAATTTGTCCAAACGAGGTAAATACCTCTTCTAAATCTTGTTCCTTAGTTGTATAAGGAATATTGCCGATATAAATTTTATTCATGAGATCTTTCTCCAAACATAGCTTCACCAATAGCATTGAACCTTTTGAACGTTAAGAAAGATCACGCGATCGGCTTACGGAAAAGGAACAAGCTAAACCCAGTCGTTTAACGATTTACATCCTAACAATCCTAAACAATAAATGCAACAAAACCTGAGTGTTATGGCCATGATTCAATCATCTAGGCTAGCTTTTTGATAGTTTTGCCCTTTTTAACCCTAACTTTAGCGTGCTAAAACGACAATAAGCCAGCCGCAAGTAGGCTTAGCGGGAGGAAAATGAGATGTGAATTGAGCACTCGTAACTAAAATTTTCGCATATGTTCTGTATCGCTTTAGTTACAAGATCGAAGAATGGCATCCAACGAGCAGTTTTAGAGACTGCTGTTAGGATTAGCTCTTCGATTTTCTATCGCAATCTGCGATAGAAAATTGTTTTGATACGAAGATGAACCTATAAAATAATAAATTCATATATTCAACAAGTTAAATTAACTCGAGCCAATTTTTATTTCAGATATTTTATATCAAACAATATTCCAATTTGCATATTTGCGTGCTGCTTTTATACTAAAATTAATAGGTTATGGATTTGCTGCGGAGGTTAGAATGAGTTTAAAAAAATATCTGCACAAACGAAACTTTAAAATTACTTCTGAACCGAAGAGTGGCGCAAAGAAAAGTGCAACGGGTCATTTATATGTCATACATAAACATTATGCCAGTCATTTGCATTATGATTTGCGTCTCGAAATCGATGGGGCATTGAAAAGTTGGGCAGTTCCCAAAGGGCCAAGTCTAGATCCGTCAGTTAAACGGCTTGCTGTGCATGTTGAAGATCATCCAATTGAATATGGGACTTTTGAAGGCAGCATACCGAAAGGAGAATATGGAGCTGGGCAAGTCATCATTTGGGATACCGGTGAATGGAGCAGCAAGAATGCTCGCGAAGAATATAAAAAGGGACACTTAACCTTTGAATTGAAAGGGAAGAAGCTAAAAGGGGTGTGGAATTTAGTTCGTATAAAGAATGATGACAGGCAATGGCTATTGATCAAAGCAAAAGATAAATGGGCAAAAAGCCAACATGAATACGATGTGACGATTGAAGAACCAGAGAGTGTTAATGC
>CAYSGV010000244.1:0-4613 GCA_964430685.1 uncultured Gammaproteobacteria bacterium | reverse complement strand
AGGCTGATTTGCTGGATAAGATAAGATATGGAAACGACTTGAACAGCTTGGTAAACAATATGGACTGTTTCAGCAGGATTTTTCTGAAAGTAAAGACCAATTTTCTCTAAGCTTTCAAAAGCTAATTGCGTTTGTTTCGCCAAAACTTTCGCTGCAAAAACGCTGATCTTCTTATTTGTATCAGATAATAAATCCAATATTCGATTTAAAAATGTTGTTGACCATTCTGCTTGACCTCCTAAACTTTCTGCCGCGAGCTCTCTTGTTTTTTCGTCTTCCTTTTTATCTAATACCAGAACGATTAGTTTTTGCAATATAGGCTCTGGTAATGACACTTGCCCGGCTAAAAGTTTCGCCGCAACATCTTTAGCTTCTAATTTTGAAGCTTTTATACCTCCGACACAAACATTTAGCGCGACAGCTTTATCATGCACATTTTTATTTGACAACGTAGCCACCGATGATTCTAATACTTCTATTGGTAATGGTGGAGATTTGTTAGCAACAATCGCTAAATTATAATCCTGGTTTGATGTCACTGTATTTGACCGCGCGTCTTGAAGATGCTTAGCCCAAAGACCTGGTGCCAATTGTTCATATAAAGATTTTCCGGCACATATAGTTAAAGGTTTACCTGAAATGATTCTAAAATATTTACTCGCTTTTGCTGACCAAATAGCGTTTACTTGTCGACAAGTGGTTTCGGATAATGCAATTTGTTTGTCTAAAACAAGCGCTGCAAAACACTTAATCTGCCAATCCTCATCTAACAACAGGCCCACTAATTTATCCAGTATGGGTTCAGGTAATGTCGTTATTTGACTGCCTAAAGCTCGTATAGTGGCAGCTCGAATTTTCCCGTCTTTATTCACTAACAATTTCACTAGTTCTTCAAATATAGCTTTGGGCCAATGTGCCTGACTACCCAAAGCTACTAAGGCGGCATATCTAAACTGTGATTTTTCATCTTTTAACACAGATAAAAACGGGCGGATAATTATTTCTTGAGAAAACACTTTTGGACTTAAGTCTAAACATTCCATTAAAGCAGGTAAATATAATTCATTTTTAAGCTGATATTGAATCCAAGCTAACAACCTCTGCAGTGACTTATCTTTTATTGTTGGAGTAACTCGCATTTCGCATTCTTCTAAACAGCGCACTGCCAGTAAATCACCCACTAAGCCAACAAGGTCCATTGGTACTGTTGCTAAATACTTAAAATAGGACTCTAATTGGGTCTGATCTTGTTTCAGCTTCCCTGCTACAAAACACCACATGACTTCATATCTGGGGTTCAATTTTTGCTTCTGTAATAAATCAATCGCCTTTTGGCGTTCAGCAGAATCCTGTGAAGTAAATAATTTTACCCAATACATTGCAGCAAAAAACTCTTGAAAGGTTAAATGAATAAAATAATAATCTTTTGTCCCCTCTGTATTGCCTTTATCCTCACTAGTGATAAAATTTGTCTCTTTCACTTTGGTTAATGATTGCATTGAAGGCGTAGAATGCGCTGATTTTAAAAATGTTTCATCAAACAAAATTTGATTGGCTTGCATACCTTGAAATGCTAAATGTTCTAAATATTCTTTCTCTTTAGCTACGAAGGCATGTAATTCTTCTGCACTGATCTCTTCTCGTTTAAGTTGTTCGATATCATCATCTTGGAGTTGTTCTTTACGTTTGAGCCTTTCAGTTAAGTATCTTACCCATAGTTTATCAACCATGAGTTGATATAGCATGGTCATTGTGACATGCTCGACCTTTAAATGCTTTAGCTTCTCCCAACTAGCACAAATCATATCTAACAGAATTGGTACATTTGCTAGACCTAAGATTTGTGAGTGTTGCTTAAGAAATGTATCAACTTCATCTATTTTACCTGGATCACCAGCAAAAACTTTTCCTAAATATTCTTTAATATCTTTTTGACTATAACCAACATTCTCTAGCTCTAAATGAAATACATGCCGCGGTGCAGAATAAGGACGAGAGGTAACAATTAAATTCTTCTTATTTAACAGATTTTTTTCTAAAAATTCGGCTGTTGCCGCGTCTTGTGCAATTTCATCCCAACCTTCAAGAAAATATAAAGTTTGCTCTTCATCCTGTGTGATGAATCGCCAGAGTTGTTTGCCTAGCTCATCTTTGTCTGAGCGATCACTAAAATAAAGCTCGGCAAAGATTTTTCTTAAATCAGCTTTTGGGTAAGCTTTGAGTATTTGTCGAACTTCTTTGAGAGGCAAGCCAATGAACCATTTAAATTGCCCTTGCCATAATCCTTTTTCACGACATTCATAAAAAACTCGTTTATAGCAAGTGGTTTTGCCTATCCCTGCCCGGCCTAGAATTAGAATATGTCGAGGATTTCGACGTTCTGGAGCAGTCTCGTTTGGCCGTTCGGCAAAAATATCTTTAAAGGGAACTAGTTTTTTGGTATCAGTATGATAGATCTTTTCATAAGAAGGCTGTCGAACAAAGGTATTTTGCAATTCTTTTAGCGCTTCTTTTTCTTTCTCTCGTTGTTGTTGATGTTCAACTATTGACAAATTGACATAGCAACCGGCAACAGGCAAAGGATCATTAAACAATCGTTTAATATATAGATAGTCTTCTCGTTGATAATATTGCTGTAATAATCTCTGTACTTCCCTTGCTTCGAGTCGCTTCGCCTTCGGCATCGAAACATACACCAATAGTTGCTGTAAAGTATTAATTGTACAGCCAGAAATATGTGGACTAACTCCTTGCAAGGCTATATTTATGTCTTCTTTTTGTTGGTTTGTTGGGTTTGTTTCTGCAGTGTTTCGAGTTGCCTGGCCCAGTAAATCAACTAGTACTGACTCTGCTTGTCCTGGTGTGATGCTCATCCTTGTCATAAGATTAATTCTACAGGCGCTTATTACAGTGGCACTATCAAAACTTGTGATATTTTGTTGACCTAGATCAGCTAATTTAGTTATTAATGTTTCTCGGATAATTAGTTTTGCTGAATTTTCGTCTGTAGGCACAAATTGTCTCCGTTCTTGTCTAGATTGATCTTTCTCCTCTGATTTGTTTGAATTACCTGACAATTTTTCTAGTTGCGCGAAATTTTCTGAATCTTTTCCTTTATTCATAAGTATTTTTCCTCACTTCATTGATTATGTCCGGAAAAACGCTCGTGTCTGAGGTAAAGCAGGTGCCTGCGTAGGAATAAGTACGGGCAAATGTGGCGCCACAATATGAAATTAAGATTGCCATTTTTTAATGTTCCCATACTCTGTGTTAACAGTTGTTTTTCCTATAACTCTTAAAACATTCACGTTATGCAACTTAGGCAGTCTTATTGACTCAACAAAAATGGTCATCCCGAACTTCCTATCAATATATTGCTATGGCTTTGATGTATTTCGTTCTTGGTGTACAAATCCTCTTTTATTTTCGCTATGTGAAAAATTGGAGGAAAATAATACTGTATGTATGGTACTTGCCATGGTTGATAATAAAGGAAGACTAGAGGCAACATTGCCTGAACTAGGTTTTTCTAGTAACGTACTAATTTGTTGCCGAAATTTAGCTTCTTGCGCAGAAGAAAAATCGACCATACGTTCAACCATACCCACTTGCAGCCGATGATGTTCATCAAAGTATATAGGAATGTTCTCATTAATTGCCTTTAAAAAAAGAAGATAAATTAAATAGGTTTTATCTTCCTGCTTAGCATTTTGCAAATGCCCAATTAAACAAACGAGTGATAAGGATGCGATCGAATCGTAAATGAAGTCATTTTCATGAGAGAAAACCCCTATTTGTCCAATCATTACAAGTATTGTGAGCGGTAGTTCCTTTTGATTACCTATAGCATATAAAGTATTATTTCGAACGTTTTTATCTGGATCTTGCAATAAAGGGGCTAATTGAAAAAGGATATATTCTGGTAATTCTCGTTCTCTTAAATAAGATACCATATCATATCTGACACGGTCATTCTCATGTCGTAATAAATGGGCTAAATCAAAAATTGATTTGGGTAATCCTCGGTAGTCTGATTGTACAAGAGCAATAGCAATATAAATTCCTGTTCCCCTGGGCCATTTGGTATTTGGCAACATTGTGGCCAGCTGTCTTAGAAATTGCAAAGTTAATAATTTTTTTTGTCTTAATAGAATAAGTCCTGCAGCTATTTTGATATCCATACTGCTGTTTTGAAGTAATGCGACTAACTGTTGCACAATGTTATCCGATAGTTCTTCTTGATTCTGTAAGATACTTACTACGCTAGATATAACGTGTTGTTTCTCATGTTGCAATAATATGACTAATTTCTGAATAACGCGTTGCGGCAATTTATTTTGATTTTTTATAGTATTTACTATGGTAGTTTGGACATTTTTTGAACTATCATTTAATAATTTGATTAGCTGTTTAATAACCGAATAAGACAATTTTTTTTCCATTTGCCCCAAAGCTAGTACCGCGTAAATTTTAATAATTTCCGCATTGTTTCCCTGCATTAAAGGAATTAGCATATCAAGAATTATATTCAGCTCTAATCGTTTTCGTGAAGCAAGACTCACAGCTATTTTATGAATTGGGTCATTGCTTCTGATTAATATGTTCAGTCGCTC
>CAYSGV010000243.1:0-4625 GCA_964430685.1 uncultured Gammaproteobacteria bacterium | reverse complement strand
ACAATAACGGCAGACATGGCGCTAAACCAAGTGCTTACACAATCGATGCTGGTTATACCTTCGATTGGATGTACCATCAACGTATTGGTTTGACCTATCAACACTCTAACCAAGCTAAAAACCTTGGTTATGCACCAGTTGTATTCGGCATGCCAAAACAACGTTATGGCGCTGATTGGCAAATCAATCTGCTTAGCCGTACTGACTTGAACTTTGAACTCGGCAGAGACGTTGCTTACGATGATGATTTCGCTGACGGTCGTGATCGTAGACACAATAGTACTTATGGTACTGTTCGTCTTTCCGTGGCTTTCGCCTAAGCGAGAAAAACAATATAGGAAACTGTATTGGTACTATCGACAAAAGCCCATCCCAAAAGGATGGGCTTTTTTTTACCTTTCAGAATCGCGCCCGTAATATACTTGTTGAACATGGTGCTCACCTTCATGTCGCACTTCCACTGTGAAAGAAAGCTGTTACACTTTGCATCTGGATCTCGCTCTGCATTGTGGGATTTAAAATTATCGGGGAATACTGATGTTTTTAAAAAATCGACGACGCCGACGTACGATGGCGGAAATTAACGTTGTACCTTATATCGATGTCATGTTGGTGTTGTTGATTATATTTATGGTTACAACGCCATTACTGACTGAAGGCGTTAAAATTGACTTACCTGAAGCAGATGCAAAACCATTAGCCGAAAATCAACAGCCCATTATTGTAACCGTCGATGCGAAAGGACAATATTATCTCAACCTTGCTGAAACGCCATCAAAACCATTATCGCCGGTTATATTAGCCAACCGCGTTGCCGTAGAACTCAAATCATCTGCTAGCAACAAACCACGTGCAGTGCTCGTAAAAGGCGATAAAAAAGTAGCCTACGATCGCGTTGTACGCGCGATGGTTTTACTACAACAAGCCGGCGCGCAACAAGTAGGCCTGGTCACAGAAGATTTACCTACCTCAACTTAAATTTTCTTTAAACTCCTAAGTCACTCTACAGAGAACAAAGGGGAGGTATAGGGGATATTTATCTTGGCGCAAACAACCATCTTCGTAAGAAAGATTCATTCTGGATCCCCGTGTCTGCAGCTGCTCTAAATCTAATTTTTTTTCACAATCATCATACAGCTTTCGCACGGGGATGACGTGGCAGTGAGTAAGACTGCGCTCGAAAAAAACACAAATCCCTAACTTATACCATCCATCTAATCCGCGGATTTAGCAAAGCTTTGTCCGCGCTACGAAGAATCTCCGAGGTTTTATGTTTGATTTTGTTGTTTAACCGCATTCGCTTGCAGTTGACGGAATAAAATAGAAGAAAACTCTTCTTGAAAGGTATGGTACTGATCCAGTAAACGTTCAACTTTGGCCACATATCGATTATAAGCAATGACTGCTGGAATAGCTGCAAATAAACCCATTGCTGTTGCAATGAGCGCCTCAGAGATACCTGGGGCAACCATTGCGATGGTTACTTGTTGTACTTGTCCTAGCGCGTGAAAAGACGACATAATTCCCCACACCGTTCCAAAAAGACCAATATAAGGACTGGTTGAACCAACAGTCGCTAAGAAATTTAAATGTCTCTCTAATTTATCGGACTCGCGTGCATAAGCAATGCGCATGGCGCGTTGTACACCTTCAAGTAATGAATCGGGACTGAGCGATTGCCTAGATAAACGCGTATATTCGCGAAATCCTGAATGAAAGATTCCCTCTAAACCATTTTGCCCACGAGTATCTAATTCCTGATATAGTTTATTTAGGTCAACGCCAGACCAAAAACGTCGTTGAAAATTCTCCAACAATGACTGCATTTGTTGCAAAATAATGCCGCGTTGAAATATGAGTGTCCATGAAATGATCGAAATGCCTAACAATAAGAGCATCACGAACTTCACAACGGTTGATGCCGATGAAAATAAAGTCAATATTGATAAATCGCTACCCAACTGACTCCTCCTTTTGTAACGCTACTGGAATAGATAAACCAAAATGTTCATAACTTTTACGCGTTGCAGCTCGCCCACGCGGCGTGCGCATTAAAAAACCCTGCTGGATCAAAAATGGTTCAATCACATCTTCAATGGTACCCACATCTTCACCAATGGCGGCAGCTAAACTATCTACGCCAACTGGCCCACCATCAAATTGTTTGACCACAGCTAATAATAATTTTCGATCCATTATATCAAATCCGTGTTCATCCACCGCCAAAAAATTTAAAGCCGCTGCGGCAACTTCACGGTCAATCATACCGTTCGATTTAACTTGTGCATAATCTCGAACGCGCCTCAGTAAACGATTCGCAATTCGTGGTGTGCCACGTGAGCGTCGAGCAATTTCATACGCACCTTCTGGCGCCAATGAAACCACTAATATTTGCGCTGCACGCGTGACAATTTTCGCCAAATCAGCAACCGCATAAAACTCCAATCGTTGCACAATACCAAAACGATCACGTAAAGGCGACGTCAGTAACCCAGCCCGTGTGGTAGCCCCCACCAAAGTAAACCGCGGTAAATCAAGTTTAATTGAACGCGCAGCAGGTCCTTCTCCGATCATGATATCCAGTTGATAATCTTCCATAGCCGGATAAAGCACTTCTTCAATCATTGGGCTTAGACGATGAATTTCATCGATAAACAGCACATCATTGGGCTCTAAATGCGTTAATAATGCTGCTAAATCGCCGGCACGTTCCAACACGGGGCCAGAGGTTTGTTTAATTTTGACACCCATTTCCGTTGCGATGATATGCGCTAAGGTAGTTTTACCCAACCCGGGTGGACCAAAAATAAGTACATGATCAAGCGCTTCATTACGCGCTCTTGCTGCATGAATAAAAATATTCATTTGTTCGCGTACATTTTCCTGGCCTATATAGTCAGCTAAACGACTGGGGCGAATGACTTGTTCTAAAGAATTGTCATCATCTTGTGTGCTTGCTGTGACTAAGCGCTCAGGCTGCATGTCGTACCCCTCTTAATATAAATCAGATTATGCTTTCTGGCCTAATTGCTGTAATGCTTCCCGTAATAAATCTTGCGTCGATGCATATGATTTTGTTACCAACTTAGTCAGTATCGGTTCAATTTCATAATGTTTGTAACCGAGCGCAACCAGCGCACTACTGGTTTCGAAATGCTGTGGATTTTGTCCAGTATTTTTTATATTTGTACTTTCACTATTACTCGATATTCGGGCAGTAAGCTCAAAATCTTGCAAATGATCTTTAATTTCGATCATTAATCGTTGTGCTGTTTTTTTACCAATTCCCGGTATACCCACTAAAGTTTGCACATCATTTTTAAAGATCGCTTCAACAAAATGTGTCGGGCTAATATTTGATAACACGCCAAGCGCAACCTTGGGACCAATACCCGATATTTTAATTAATTTTCTAAATAAACTTCGTTCGATGATTTGAGTAAAACCAAATAATTGCCATGCATCTTCGCGTACATGCAGATGCGTATGTAAACCGACAGGTTGATTGAGATCAGGCAGCTCAAAATAGGACGTCAATGACAATTCGACTTCATAGCTAATCCCCGCAACATTAACAATTGCAAAGGGCTGTTGTTTCGCAATCAGAATACCTTGTATGTGGGCAATCATTGTTTGAGTCGCTCCAAAGAAATTTGAGTCCAACGGCGTGAACGTTTTTTATTCGTATTGGTACGAACTATACTTGGTAATAAACGACTGTGCGCATGACACAATGCAACTGCTAATGCATCTGTAGCATCCATTTCCGTTAATGGTTTCTCTTTAAGTAAAGTTTGTACCATAAATTGCACTTGTATTTTACTGGCTGCACCATAACCCACAACGACTTGTTTCACACGTCTCGCTGTATACTCGGCAATCACATTCAAATTTGCTTGCGCTAAAGCAAGTAGCGCCACACCACGCGCTTGTCCCAATGTTAATGCACCAGCGGGGTTTAAGTGGCTAAAAACTTCCTCGATGGCTCCCTCCGTTGGTGCATACGTTTGAATGACTTTTTGTAAACCTGTATAAATTAAAAATAGACGCTGGCTCATGTCACCAGAACCCACAGAGATTGTGCCACAGGTGAGCATTTTAGAATCTTGACCATTGACTTCAATAATCCCATAACCGGTTACACGTGAACCAGGATCAATTCCCAAGATAATGGCCATCCATCACTCCTAAAATCCCCCTGCCTCGCCCGCTACAAGTACGGGGTCAGCGACCCTCTTTAAAAAGGGTGTAATCATATTATTTAAAACTTCGCTAATAGTTCATCTGGAATATCTGCATTAGAATAAACTTGTTGCACATCATCTAATTCTTCTAATTTATCCAACAACTTTAATAAATTTTCTGCTTCTTCACCATGAACAGGAATTTCAGTTGCAGCAACCATAGTAATTTCAGCATGTGCGGGAACAAATTGTTGTTCTTCTAAGGCACCTTTAACCTGACTAAAATCTTCCACAGTGGTTACTACTTCAATACTACCATCATCCAATGTACGTACATCATCCGCGCCTGCTTCGATAGCAATTTCTAAAATACGATCTTCATTGCTTCCCGCAACGAAATGAATGAGCCCTTGTTTATTAAACAAATAAGCGACCGAACCA
>CAYSGV010000242.1:0-4643 GCA_964430685.1 uncultured Gammaproteobacteria bacterium | reverse complement strand
GTTTACTTTATGTTGATGGTAAATTTGTGCAAGGCGCAACCCGCGGCGATGGCTTTGAAGGTGAAGACGTTACCCTAAACTTAAAAACGATTCGCTCAATCCCCTTACAATTACGCACCAAACACTATCCTAAATTATTAGAAGTGCGTGGCGAAGTTTATATGCCAATCAAAAATTTTAATGCGCTAAATGAATTAGCCATAAAACAAGGTGATAAAATATTTGCCAATCCGCGCAATGCTGCTGCAGGCAGCTTACGGCAACTCGACCCGCAAATCAGTGCCAAACGTGCACTGGATTTTTATAGTTATGGTATCGGTCAACTCGAAGAAAGCTATAAAACAAAATTGAATGCACAATATGCAACCTTAATGCAATTAAAAGAATGGGGATTTAGAGTTAATCCGGAAATTAAACAAGTGTATGGCATTAATGCGTGTTTAGCTTATTACAATGAATTACTGAATAAACGTAACCAATTGGCTTATGAAATTGATGGTGTGGTTTATAAAGTAGACAGCTTCGCGCAACAAGAATTACTTGGATTTGTGGCACGTGCACCACGTTTTGCCATTGCTCATAAATTTCCTGCGCATCAAGCCATCACTAAAATTTTAGCCGTTGAATTTCAAGTCGGTCGTACCGGGACGTTAACACCTGTTGCACGTCTCGAACCGGTAAGAATAGGTGGTGTTACCGTTAGTAATGCCACTTTACACAATATGGATGAAGTACAACGAAAAGATATACACGTGGGTGATACCGTCAGTGTACAACGTGCCGGTGATGTTATTCCTGAAGTGGTAATGGTCGACCCAACAAAGCGTCCTAAAAATGCGCGCAGCATTGAATTACCGAAACATTGTCCCGTTTGTCATTCAGATGTCATAAAACCGGAAGGTGAAGCGGCCGCACGCTGTATCGGTGGACTAATCTGTGCCGCGCAACGCAAGGAATCGATCAAACATTTTGCTTCTCGACGTGCCATGGATATTGAAGGATTAGGTGATAAATTAGTGGAACAACTCGTCGATGAAAAAATCATTCACGATGTCGCTGATCTTTATAAACTAGATGTGGAAACACTGGTTAATTTAGAACGCATGGGTAAAAAATCAGCTGAAAATATTATGCATGCGTTAGAAAAAAGTAAAACAACAACTTTTGCACGTTTTATTTTTGCATTGGGTATACGTGAAGTTGGCGAAGCAACGGCCTTAAATTTAAGTAAACATTTTGACCAACTCGAAAAATTAATGCATGCGGATGTAGAAACATTGATACAAGTACAAGATATTGGTCCTATTGTCGCAGCACACATTCATAGTTTTTTTGCACAAGCACACAATGTTGATGTGATTGAAAAATTAATAGCTGCCGGCATCCATTGGCCCAAACCACAAATTTCCGCCAAAGCACAACCGCTTGCCAATAAAACCTTTGTGCTCACCGGCACATTGGCACATCTTTCCCGCGATGAGGCTAAAGCAATGTTGCAAGATTTAGGGGCCAAAGTAAGTGGCAGTGTATCAGCCAAAACAGATTATGTAGTTGCCGGCGCTGATCCCGGATCAAAATACACCAAAGCACAAGAATTGAATATTCCCATTCTGTCAGAAGATGAATTGATGAAATTGATTGGAAAATAAGAGCCCTTACCCCGCAGCTTTTCCGCACGTTGATTCAAACTGTGTTTGGAAATAAACAGTTAACTGGCCCACATATTTTTTGATACGTTCATCTTTTACTTGTTCGGGTAAACGAATGGCCCAGTCCGCGATCACAGCGGGTGGAATATGTTGAAAACCTTTATTGTCCTGCGCCAAATTCGTTAAATGTTCGGAAGGACGATGTTGAAAATAGAGCATTAACTTAATATGCCACTTTAATATATCCCATTCATTAATCATAGCGATCTTTTCCTCTGGAGAAAAATGAAATAAATTGAGAATAACATCAGTTTTATCGACTTTATCCCAAATAATTTCGTCTTCGAGGAATTTTAAATAGGTAGCACGGTATGCAATGGGCACTGTTTTGATGATATCGTATACATGCGAACGATAAGCAAAGCGTTCACGTTTCTCATCAACATATGAATGAAATTTTTTACCCGCGCTAAAATAATCACTGGGCACTAAACAAATATCTTGCAATTGAACATTATGCTCATGTGTTTGCGCGCGCGGAATCTCCGCTGCATAGCGGATGTCTGGAAATAATGTGCCCACAATAAAAGCACTATGATCAGAAGTGCTGACTTTATAATTTTGGATAAACTCTTCTGCCAAATAAACATGCATGGCAGGTGCTGCAGCCTGAGCGGGTAACCAATAAGAACAAAGGCCAATAAGGCTGAAACACAATATTAACAATTTATTCATACAACTATTCTATTTAATACGATATTTATTCTTCAAATTCCTTCCACAAACAGTCGCCATTATTTCGTGCAGCAATTTTTTGCAAAAATGCTTGGTGAGCATTTAATTCTTCTGCCGCTGCCGCAATGACTGGTAGGCGTTGACGGTTGTTTTGCACTAGTGTTTGTTCCAAATGATTGTGTTGCGGCGTGGATTCATGTAAATGGCTCGTGAATAATTGCCCTTGACCACCCGTCATTGCTAAATAAAGACGTGCCAGTAATTCGGCATCGAGCAATGCACCGTGCAATTGCCGATGCGATGCATCGATTTCATAACGTTTGCATAATGCATCCAGATTATTTTTTTGCCCAGGATGGCGCGCTCGTGCCAATGCCAGTGTGTCAATAATTTCACAGTGTTGAGTCAGCATCTCACGTGCTGGCTGGCAAAAATTTAATTCAACATTTAAAAATCCAACATCAAACGGTGCATTGTGAATGACAACTTGTGCGCCATTAATAAACGCTAAAAATTCTTCAACAACATCACTAAACTTTGGTTTATCCGCTAAAAAATGTTCGGTGATGCCGTGCACCGCTTGTGCACCTTTATCGATGAGACGTTCTGGATTCAAATAGGTATGAAAATTCCGGCCGGTTATGGAACGATTCACTAATTCTACACAACCAATTTCGATGACGCGATGACCATCCTTGACATCTAATCCAGTTGTTTCAGTATCCAGTGCAATTATTCTAGGAAACATCGACATTGTTATTTCTCAGTTAATAGTAATCTATACTTATGCTAACAAAAATTCTTTAATAGGTTGGATAGCATTCTAAACCGTATTGCTTATAAATACGGGATCATCCCCTCGCGTGCTAATGCATCGGCGCGATCATTTTCAGGATGATCACTATGCCCCTTTACCCATTTCCAATTGATCTCATGCTGACTCAATATTTGATCCAACTGTTCCCACAAATCTTTGTTTTTTACCGGCTTGTTGTCTGCTGTGCGCCAATTGCGTTTTTTCCAGTTGGGTAACCACTCTTGTACGCCGCGCTGTACATATTGCGAATCAGTGTGCACGGTAACGGTACATCGCCTCGTTAAACCATTTAATGCATGAATGACTGCTGACAATTCCATTCGGTTATTGGTCGTATTTTTTTCACCACCGCAAAGCGTTTTTTCAACATCATTGTAACGGAATAAAACGCCCCATCCACCTGGACCCGGGTTGCCACTACATGCACCATCTGTGTATATATCGACGGTTAATGATTTTTTTGCACTCGACACTTTAGACACTTTACTCCCGTGGTTGCTCCAAACGATGCGCAGCTGGTGTTAATCCTGCAACAGGTCGCAATTTCTCTTCTTGCCAAATTGGCTTAATGGGCAATAAAGGTACAACCCGTTTTGTCGCCACATAAAGACAACTTGCGCCAAACGCCGGCCAACAAAAGCGGCCCATTATTTCCATGCTTTGCCATTTAGCTAAATCATGCTTGGCGCCCAGTGGCGGTCGGAAAAATAAGCATAAACTATTGGTTAAACTTAATTCCGCTTCATGCAGCCACCATTGTAACTGTAATTTTGTGTAAAAACGACCGTTCCATGGCGGTTGTTGCTTGTTTTGTCCCCAGGATACCAAACGTCGAATACCCCATAAACTAGTCAAATTAAAACATAATATCAGTAAGTTACCAGATGGAGTTAAAACGCGGGCAGCTTCAGCCAATACTTCCATAGGGTATGAACAAAATTCCAATATGTGCGGCAAAAAAATGACATCGACACTGTTATTTGCAAAGGGCAATGCATGAAAACTACTTACCAGATCATAGCCTGCTGCAGGTTCTGGCGTAACAGTAAAAGAACGTCTAATGATAGGCGTGCTGAGCCAATTTTGCTCTGATCCAAGTTGTATTCCGTAATGACCGTGGCATTTTTGCAGTGCAGTATCAACTGCTTTTCGCTCTTCTCGCTGCAGTTGATAACCCAATTGCCTGGGTTCTCGATCGCCCAACTGTGCATATATTTGGGATAACATGATGATGTCCCTTGCTTAACCGCCACATGCATGAAACATCTAACAAATCATGAAAGAAGTCAATTTTTTGCGTATACTGAACGAAGTTTTTTCATTTGCTCACACACCAATTGAGAACAACACCATGCTCAATGTATTTGCTATTCCCGCATTACAAGACAATTACATCTGGTGCATACACCAATTGGGGCAAGCAGCATGTGTTATTGTTGATC
>CAYSGV010000241.1:0-4652 GCA_964430685.1 uncultured Gammaproteobacteria bacterium | reverse complement strand
CAAATTGATATTATGGCTTTTCCATTTTTCGGATAGCTCTGTATTGATTTGCAGAAAGTCTTTTTGGTCTTCGGGTAAATCATGATCCGCAAAAATTGCATTAACTGGACATTCTGTTTCACACAGTCCACAATCAATACATTCTTCAGGATTAATTACTAAAAAATTAGGTCCTTCGTAAAAACAATCGACCGGACAAACCTCTACACAATCGGTATATTTACATCGTATACAACTTTCTGTAATCACATAAGTCATAAATGTCTCCTCAAGCTATCGACCAGGCACATCGCCCCATATATATTTATGTAATTGTATCTGAAAACGAACCGGTAGACCATCATCTAGAATCCATTGTGCAAGCTTATCTGCAGACAATTGTTGATGACTCGGTGAAAACAGAATTTTCTTGGCAGGTAATAATTGATATTGATTAAGTATATCCTTTGCCCAGTTATAATCTTGGCGATCACAAATCACGAATTTAATTTGATCTTGTTCAGTTAAGTAATCTAAATTACGAAAATCATTACGCGAACTTTCTTGCGATCCAGGTGTTTTAATATCCAAAATTTTAATCACACGCGGATCAACCTTTTGCACGGATAACGCACCACTGGTTTCCAAAGATACAATATAGTTTAGGTCGCAAAGTTTATTTAATAAATGGAGGCAATCGGGTTGTGTTAACGGCTCTCCTCCGGTAACTGTGACATAACGCGTTTTATATTTAGAAATTTCTTGTAAGATATCATCAATATTCCAAAAAGTTCCGCCATTAAATGCATATGCCGTATCACAATACTGGCAACGCAAAGGGCAACCTGTTAAACGAATGAATATCGTTGGGATCCCAACCGTAGCGGTTTCACCTTGTAAAGAAAAGAAAATTTCTGTAATTCTAAGACGCATTACGTTAATCGGCGTAATTGTAATGTTGCTAATTGTGCCGCAGTGGTTCCCTGATATTTTTTAATTAATTCGTTAAAGTAGCCACGTGCTTGTGGTATATCACCATCAGCTTTCGCCAATATACCTAATTTAAGCAGTGCATCCGGCACTTTATTATGATCGGGAAATTGATTTTTAACTAATTTGAATTCTTCTTGTGCTTTAGCGCGATCACCTGTTTGTACATCCAGCTCTCCCAACCAATAGTGTGCATTTCCAGCATATCTGCTGTTAGGATATTGTTGTATAAATTGTTGGAATGCCACTGTAGCTTGAGCAAACTTACGTGCGCTAACCAAGTGGAACGCTTGCTCATAGGCTTTTTGCGCGGAAACACCTGGTTGTGCTGCAGGTGTCGCTAGTTGCGATGTTGCAGCCGCTGCGGGTGTTGCGGTCGCAGCAGTATTATTTGTTACCGCTACCGCTGGTACACTTACTTTTGTAGCTAGATTTGCACTCGCCTCTTGGGGTTTGTCTTGCTGCTGATTCACTGCCACAGGCTTAGGGTTCGCTGCATCAGTGGTTTGCGCTGGTTGCGGTTTTAATTGCTCCAAACGGCGATCTACATCGCGGTAAAAATCAGTTTGTTGTTTTTTGAGTTGGGCCAGATCATGCCCTTGTACTTCAATCAATCCTTGTAAGCGCTGCAAATTATCACGTAATTGTGACAAATCTTGCACCACATTTGCTTGCTCTAAAAATTGAATTTTATTTTCTAATAAACGCAATCGTTGTGCAGGTGGTAAAGAAGACAAGTTATCAGAACTCGGCGTATTATTAGCCGAGTTCTGATCGGTAGTAACAATGGGTGTCTCTCCATACGCATTGGCAAAACAGGCAAGTAATACGAGTGCACAAATGCTTGGAATTTGCTGTAACGTAGGGAAAAAGACTTTCGCCATGTTTTATCCTTGTTTCTCCGTAGCCTCTGGTGCGCCAGCTTGATAAGCTAAGTCAACGCGACGATTCTTGCTATAAGCTTCTTCGTCATTTCCTTGCGAAGCTGGACGTTCTGCACCATAGCTTACCGTTTCAATTTGATTTGCACTGGCACCTTGTGATTGCATGGCTTGTGCAACACTATCAGCACGGCGATGACCTAAACCAATATTATATTCTGGGCTACCACGTTGGTCGGTATTACCTTCCAATTTAACTTTTGCACTTTGGTTGCTTGCTAAATAAGTGCCATGTTGTTTAATTCTCGCTGCATCTTCTTGTGCAACTTGGCTGCTGTCAAATGAGAAATAATAAACATCTCTTGCGCCTATTTTATTGCTTGCCGTTGCAAACTGATCTGATTGGCCAGCACCGCCAACAAAAGTTTCAGTCTATTGGCATCTGCTACTTGAGCAGGAGATTTATTCTTACCTAGAGTAAAACCACCATTTGCTCTACAACCAGTGATGACGACAACAGCTGCAAATAATGCTGTGAGTTTAAACATACTTGAACGATTCAAAATCATAACTACTTTCCCTCTATCATTAAAATTAAATTAAAACTTATACATCATAATTACGATGATGCATTTGCATCAGCTGTAACTGTCGTATCATTTTTGGCGACGTGTACACCACCCCAAGCGCTACAACCCGAAACCACTGCCATAGCCATTACTAATGAGATTATTAATACTGTTGAACGTTTAGACATCATAATTCCCTCTATCTTTAAAATTAACTTAAAAACGGTGACCAAGCTGGTTCTTGTACATCACCATCGCGCGCTGGTAAACGCAATTTAATGCGCCCATCAGTAGAAACGACACCGAGCAAACCACGCCCACCTTCCCGCGTGGCATACAATACCATAGTTCCATTCGGTGCCATACTAGGAGATTCATCATTACCTGAATCAGTTAATTCAACAATCTTCCCAGAAACCATATCAAGCAATGCAATATTAAAATCTGTTTGCGCACGATGCAGCATCACGATTTGTTTACCATCAGGTGAAAACATTGCACTAGCATTATAATTGCCATCATAGGTCACACGGTCGATTTGTCCAGTCCCTACAACGAGTTGATATATCTGTGGGTTTCCACCGCGATCAGAAGTAAAGATGATTGAATTACCATCTGGCGACCAGGCTGGTTCCGTATCAATCGCAAAACCACTCGTTAACTGCCGCGCTGCCCCAGTAGCTAAATTGAGTGAATAAATATGAGGCTGGGCTTCTTTTTTAGATAGTGCCACCGCTAAAGTTTTACCATCCGGCGACCATGACGGCGCACCATTAATACCTGGAAAATCGGTAACCAATTGGCGATGCCCACTAGCCACTTCGCTGATGTAGATTTGTGAACGCCCTTTTTCAAAAGAAACAAAGGCTAATTTTTTTCCATCCGGCGACCATGCAGGCGACATGATGGGATGCGTTGAAATCAATATTGGACGCGGGTTATAACCATCCATATCGGCAACTTCAAGTGTATAGCGGTTTTTACCATTACCATTACGTTGTACCGATACATAGGCGATACGCGTTGCGAAGATGCCCCGCTCACCCGTTATTTTTTCATAAATTAAATCGCTGATGTGATGGGCAAGACCGCGAAATTGGCTGGCACCCACTTCGAATTGTTGATTGAGTATTGTATATTTTCCAGGATTGGGTGTGATGGCTTGCGACGAACCACTATTTACTACATTGAGTAAACGCACTTTAACTGAGTATCGTCCATCGGTTAATTGATTCACGTCACCTAGCACAACAAAATCGGCACCTTGTTTATGCCAAAAATCATTCGGCTTCGTACGCGCATCCGTTAGTTGCGGGTCATGCGCAAACGCTAAAGTTTTCAAACGACCACTGCGATTTAAATCACTATCAATAACTGCTGATAAATTTTGTGGATCTTTGGCATTGAAGGCTTGACCTTCAAATGAAGTGACGGCAACGGGAATAGCACTTTGCACGCCTTGGGTCAGTTCAACATTAACTTCAGCATATGCAGGAATCCAACTCGCTATCGTGATCCCCAAAATCAAATAGCGGGCTGTCCATTTACGCAATTTGTTCACCATTTTGAGTTCCCTCTTAATTCGACGTAGTAATAATACCTTCTGGGCGAACAGTTAAGCGTAATTCACGAAATTGGTCAAATAATTCCACATCATCAGGAACAGGAAGTGGTGATGCTTTATTTACTGCCAATAGTGCTGATTGATCGAGGCTATTGTTACCACTGCTCTCAACTACACGCGCATCTAAAACAACTCCTCCAGGTGCGAGACGCACCATGATCACGGCAGTTAACTTAGCGTTTAAATTAGGTGGAATATTCCAATAACGACCAATGGCTGCAGCAATAAGCGTGCGGTAACGGTCTATATCTGATGCATTGGGCACACCTTTAGCAACCGAGGATGGTTGTGCTGCTGCCACAGCGTTTGGATCCACAGGTTTTGCAACAGGTGCTGCAACTGGTTTTACTGCTTGGGTTGGTTCTGGTTTGGGTTTTTCGTTACTGACTTTTACTTTTTCTGCTTTAGCCGGAGGCTCTTTAGCAATCTTGAGCGGTGAAGGTTTTTGTACTTGTTCAGGTTCCTTGACTGGCGGAGGTGTTGGCTGCGGTTCTTCTATGGGTGGTACTGGCTGCGGCTCTTTGACTGGTGGTGTGGGTGTAGGCTTTGGTACGGCTTCAGTAAATACATAAGCTTGAATGGGTGTTTTTTCACCAGCTGTAACGATAT
>CAYSGV010000240.1:0-4657 GCA_964430685.1 uncultured Gammaproteobacteria bacterium | reverse complement strand
ATCGCTGGTTTGGTTTTGATGATGCACTCTATGCTGGCGCACGCTTATTAGAAATTTGTGCTGCCAATGCGCTACCTATTGATCAACTGTTCGCAAAATTTCCGCCAACACTTGCGACACCAGAATTAAATATACCAATCGCTGATACAGATAAATTTAAATTCATTGCACAGTTTTGCCAAAGTGCTCAATTTGACAGCGGTGAAAAAATATTGATTGATGGGTTACGCGTAGAATTTAATGATGGTTTTGGACTGGTACGCGCTTCTAATACCACGCCGGCTTTAGTGTTACGCTTTGAAGGTATAAATAAAGCTGCGTTAACACGTATACAAAATGAGTTTAGACAAGAATTATTAAAGCTAGATGCGCAACTGGATTTACCGTTTTAGTAAAATGCCTATGGGCAACATCGTCTGTGTTTCTATGTTTTTGAGTTCTTAATGGAAAATTTTTGACATGATCTCAATTGTGACTGTTACAGGTCTACGATTGTGATACAAAAACCTTAGAGCAAAGCCAAGCAATCATGCTAGAATAATGCCCTTTTAGACCCAGAGAGGGAAAATATAACCATGAATAATCGCCTTTTACGTTCCGTCCAATTATTTGAAAAAGCCCAGCAGCTCATTCCCGGCGGGGTCAATTCGCCCGTACGCGCATTCGGAGGCGTAGGCGGCACACCAGTATTCTTTGATCATGGCAAAGGGGCCTATTTATATGATGCTGATGGCAACTGCTACATTGACTATGTCGGCTCATGGGGTCCACTCATCCTAGGACATGCTCACCCATCAGTTGTCGCTCTTGTTGAACAAACATTGCGTAAAGGCCTGACTTTTGGCGCACCGACAGAACTTGAGGTACAGATGGCCGAGCGCATCAAACAATTGATGCCAAATTTAGAAATGATCCGCATGGTTACTTCCGGCACTGAAGCAGGCATGTCGGTTATTCGCTTAGCGCGTGCGTATACGAAACGTCATAACATTATTAAATTTGACGGCTGTTATCATGGGCACAATGATTCATTATTAATCAAAGGCGGTTCGGGTCTATTAACATTTGGTCAACCCAGCTCCCCAGGTGTACCTACTGATCTCGCTGCACACACATTAGTGGCACGTTTTAATGATCTCAACCAAGTGGAACAACTTTTCCAACAACATGGCGAAACCATTGCTGCAATCATTATTGAGCCTATTGCCGCCAACATGAATTGCGTTTTACCCAACCCAGGATTTTTACAAGGTTTACGTAAACTCTGTGATCAATATCAAAGTTTACTGATTGTGGATGAAGTAATTACCGGTTTCCGTGTTGCATTGGGTGGTGCACAAGCGCTGTATCAAATTAAACCGGATTTAACCATGTTAGGTAAAGTTGTAGGTGGCGGCATGCCCATTGCTGCATATGGTGGTAGAAAAGAAATCATGCAATTACTCTCGCCTATAGGTCCAGTGTATCAAGCAGGAACATTGTCTGGTAATCCTTTAGCAATGGCTGCGGGACTCGCAACCCTCAATGAAATTAGTGTTCCTGGCTTTTATGAAAAGCTAAGCGCACAAACAGAAAAATTAATGACTGGCTTGGCTGATCTTGCACATGCCGCAAAGATTCCGCTGCAAACAGTGGCAATCGGTGGTTTATTTGGCTTTTTCTTTACTGAGCAAAAACAAATTGAAAATTTAGATCAAGTTAAAGATTGTGATTTAAGTAGATTTCAAAAATTCTTTCATGGCATGTTACAAGCAGGTATCTATTTGGCACCATCAATGTATGAAGCAGGTTTTGTTTCTATTGCACATGGTGATCATGAAATTCAAACAACATTACAAGCAGCGCAAAAGGTATTCAAAACACTATGAGCAATTTGATTCAAAATTTACAAAATGCCAGTATTTACCCGCATCCAGTAAAATATTTTAAGGTGCAAGAAACGCATGCTTCGTGGGTTATTCTAACTGGCGATTTTGCTTATAAAATAAAAAAGTCCGTCAAATTTGGTTTTGGTCTCGATTATGAAACTTTAGCTGCACGCAAACATTATTGTGAAGAAGAGTTGTTATTGAATAAAAAAACCGCTCCCTTTCTCTATAATGCAGTGTTACCCATTACAGGCAGCATCGATAAGCCAGAAATCAATGGAGCTGGTCCAGTTATTGAATATGCCTTACAAATGAAAGAGTTTCCACAAACAGTTTTGTTTAGTGAACTTATTGAACACGATGGCATATCATTGCAACAGATTGATGCGCTCGCAGAAGTTGTTGCACATTTTCATCAACAAGCAACCATTTGCACCGACGAACAACTCGGTACCGCTGCAGCGATACACAAACCGGTACTCGAAAATTTTAGTCAGATGGTGCCTTTTCTAGAAAAGACCATGCAACTATTGCCTGAAGAAAAGAAACAACATTTACAATCTGCATACTTAACCATTGCACATGTCAAAAGCTGGGCAGAACAACAATATTCTCAAAACGAAATCATCCATCAACAACGCAAAAGAAATGGTTGTATTCGTGCTTGTCATGGTGATCTTTATTTAAAAAATATTTTGCTTTGGGAAAATCAACCCACATTGGTTGACTGTATTGAATTCACTGATGAGTTGCGCTGGATTGATGTTTGTTGCGATATTGCATTTCTACTCATGGATTTAATTGATCATCAACGCCCAGATTTCGCGAATACATTGCTTACTCGTTATTTAGAAATAACGGGTGATTACGAAATGCTCTCTATACTCTATTATTACCAAACTTATCGCGCCATGGTACGCACAAAAGTTGCCATAATCAGTGTGTTCCAAAAAATTTCTGCGGGTGATGACTATGCAGAAGATTTACAAGATTTTTATCACTACTTAAATTTAGCCAATGAGATTACCAAATTCACTGTGTCTGGTGTGGTTTTAATGTATGGTTATTCTGGCAGTGGTAAATCAACACTGGCGCATTTACTTACACAGCTGCCGCATTTTGTGCAAATACGCTCCGATGTGGAACGAAAACGGCTTGCGGGTTTACCCACTTTTGCGCCAACACCAGAACCATTAAAAAAAGATTTATACGGATCACAACAAACTGCTGATACGTACCAACGCTTAATTGAAATTACTGAAATAGGCATACAAGCAGGATTCGTGATGATTGTGGATGCTACTTTTTTAAAATTGGAGCAGCGCCAACCATTTCTAAAATTAGCGCAACAGCACCATGTACCGTGGGTTATTTTACACTGCGATGCGCCTGTTGATTTCTTGCAGGAACGCATAAAAGAGCGGCGGGGAAAAAGTGGCGAACCGTCTGATGCTGATCTTAATGTATTAACTATACAACTACAAACTAGAGAAGCATTAACAGAAGAAGAATTAACACATACGATTTATATTGATGCCCATCAATTGCTGCATATGGAAACTGATGCATTCGTTAATTTCTATCTTAATTTAGTCGGGCAAATTGATGAGCGGCTGCACGGGTAATACATTAATGGTTGCCAATGAGCCTTCAGTCTTGGTAACGTTGCACTTTTGAAGGAACAATGCCCAGTATGCAAGCAAAACGACCCCTAGAACTTAAACGCGTTATCAGTGTTTTTACTCTTATTATGATCAATGTCATTGCCATTGATAGCTTGCGCAACGTGCCTGCGGCTGCCGAATATGGTTTTTCCTTGGTTTTTTACTACGCATTAGCGGGTTTGCTGTTCTTTATCCCCGCTTCGCTAATCGCTGCCGAATTGGCAACAGGCTGGCCGCAAACGGGGGGTATCTATGTCTGGGTACGCACGGCTTTTGGGCCACGCATCGGCTTTCTAGCCATTTGGCTACAGTGGATTGAGAATGTGATTTGGTACCCCACTATCATGTCTTTTATTGCCGCGACCCTGCTTTACACCATTGATCCGGCATTAACCAGTCATAAATTCTATTTGTTAGCGTTAATGCTGTCTTTATATTGGCTTGCCACGTTTTTGAACATGATGGGTATGCGCGTTTCGGGCTTAATCAGTACCATTACCGCACTTTTAGGTACCTTGTTTCCGATGCTATTCATTGTTGGTTTGGGCATATATTGGTTGGCCAGTGATATGCCAACACAAATTAACTTTAGTGCAGCAAGTTTTTTTCCTGATTTCAGTCAATTGCAAAATCTCGCTTTTTTAACCGCCGTATTACTTAGTCTTGTCGGGGTAGAGTTATCAGCAACACATGCTCAAGAAGTAAAGCATCCACAACGTGATTACCCGCGCGCAATGATCGTCTCGGTAGTCATCATCATCAGCTCCCTTATTTTGTCTTCTCTGGCAATTGCCATTGTTGTTCCTAAAGAAAAAATTATACTGGTTGCCGGGCTGATTCAAGCCTTCGATGCCTTTTTTACCGCTTATCATATGGAGCAATTCACCACCATTATCGCATTAATCATCGTCATTGGCGGGTTTGGCGGTGTGGCTGCTTGGATTATCGGACCAAGCAAAGGGTTGATGGTGGCAGTAGAAGAACACGATGTGCCGGGGATATTTAAGAAAATAAACCGTTATGGCGTCCCGGTGGGCTTACTCATTACGCAAGGACTTATTTTTAGCATTTTATGCAGTATATTTTTATATTTTCCCAGTGTGAACAGCTCCTATTGGATCTTGA
>CAYSGV010000239.1:0-4659 GCA_964430685.1 uncultured Gammaproteobacteria bacterium | reverse complement strand
AGGCCGGTATTCTAACCAACTGAACTACCACTCCACACAACATGGTGGGTGCTGAGGGACTCGAACCCCCGACATTCGCCTTGTAAGGGCGACGCTCTACCAACTGAGCTAAGCACCCATTTGTCCGCAGCTAAATTTTACTAGCCTACTGACAATGAATTAAACAAGTTTGGCAAATTATACTCATCTCTAATTCTAACGCAATGATAATCGCAGTATCTTTGCCTGTTTGATGATAAAAAAAGTTTGGAGAAGATTTTCGTGTTCTTAATTATAAAGAAAGACATTCGTTGATGAATTTTTTTCTTTCCATTGCGAGGGCATTCTACCATTAAATTAGGTGTACATTGTGATCGGGACTGCCCGTGGTAGTGCTAGATGGAGATTGCCTTGGACGGGATGGATTTTCTTAACTTCATGCCCATAGGTAGAACGCTCTGGCAATGACTGGGGGAAGAAGGCACTTAATGAATGAATCACCATCGTTGTTTTCCCGCAGGATTATATTGCTGAAGCGTGTAAAATAACGGTAAGATGCAAAGTTTATCGTCTTTGTAACTATTAAAGGTATTTTTGATGAATCAACCATTTAGGACGGTAGGTATCGTTGGACGGCAACGGCGCACACCGTTAGCAAGCACATTGGAAACGCTTGTTTCTTGCTTAAAACAACATCATATTCAATATTTCATTGAACAAGACACGCTACTCAGTATTACAACGGAAAAAATGCCAACCCTTGAATTGCAAGAAATCATCAATCAGTGTGATTTAATTATTGTTATTGGTGGTGACGGTAGCTTTTTGCAAGCAGCACAATTAATTGTCGATCGTCAATTACCACTATTGGGTATTAATCGCGGTCGCTTGGGGTTTTTAACTGATATTTCGCCTGAAGAGATTAGTCAAAAAATCCCAGCACTATTAAAAGGTGCCTATATTGAGGAAAAACGTTTTTTACTCACCGCAGAAGTATGGCAACAAGAAAAACTTTTGTTTCAAGAATCTGCCTTAAATGAAGTCGTATTATTACCGGGTAGTGTGGCACACATGATTGAATTTGAAATCCAAGTCAATAATCAACATGTCAGCGCACAACGAGCCGATGGTTTAATTGTGGCCACCCCAACCGGCTCAACCGCATACGCACTTTCCGGCGGTGGCCCCATTTTGCATCCTGATATTGAAGCGGTTGTTCTAGTACCCATGTTCCCACACACACTGAGTAGTCGGCCACTGGTCATTGATAACAAAAGTATTATTAAAATAACATTGCCAACAACCAATGAGTCTATACCCAGCTTTAGCTGCGATGGATTTGAAAGACATCATCTAGAATTGACACAACAACTCATCATTCGAAAAAAAGAACAAGAACTACGCTTAATCCACCCACTTGATTACAATTATTTTCATACCTTGCGTAGCAAATTGAAGTGGGAAATTTAATGAGGAAATTGAAATGCTCTGTGCTTTGCAAATAGCAAATTTTGCCATCATTGAACAGCTAACACTGGAATTTTTACCTTTAATGACCGCATTTACGGGTGAAACTGGCGCTGGTAAATCTATTATTATTGATGCACTCGAACTTGCTTTAGGCACGCCCGCCACACCGTACTGTTTACGCCCGGGAAGCGAAGCGCTAGAAATTAATGCACGTTTTACTCTGCCTGATAATGCGATGGCATTGCGCTGGCTCATTGAGCATGAGCTCGATGATGGTAATGACTGCAATCTACGCCGCACCATTAATAGTCAAGGTCAATCTCGCTGTTATATTAACGGCCAACCTGTACGTGCACAATTGGTTAAAGAACTTAGCGATAAACTTATTCGTGTGCAAAGCCAAAATGTGCATCAAGAATTACTCAAAACAAACGTACAACGTGAAATACTTGATTCGTTTGCGGATAATTCAATACTACTGGAACAAATTAGTCAACTTGTTGAACAGTGGCAAAATCTTGCTAAACAAAAGCAAACCATTGAACAATTACAACAAGAGCAAAATACGCGTAGCGAATTACTGAATTATCAATTGCAAGAGCTTAACTCCATACAATCTACACTTCAAGCTTTAAGCAAACTTGAAGAAGAATATGCTTCGTTGGCACATGCAGAAAAAATATTAAGCATTGGCCAACAAATTAGAGCAATTGTTGATGTAGAACAAAACGGTAATATTTTACTGCAGATTAAAATGCTCAGCCAATATTTACAGCAACTTGCGCCCTACTCCAATAAAATAAACGACATCATTAATCTAGTCACACAAGCACAAGTGCAATTAACTGAAAGTAGCAGTGACATTAATAATTATTTATACACTATTGAAATTGACCCTGAACGTAAAGCGGCTTTAGAACAGCAATTGCAGCAAGTCTACGATATAGCACGTAAATATAAAACCACGCCAGAAGAACTTGCATCATTATTAGAAAAACTGCAAGGTGAATTTGATGAAATTGCAGCAGGTAGTACACAGATCAGCGAACTGACTAAACAAATGGATGCTTTGGTCGCTACTTATCACACTGCCAGCCAACAATTAACAAAAGCAAGACAAAAAAAAGCGCTGGTCTTAAGCCAAAACATGACCAAACTCATGCAAGAATTAGGTATGCAAGGTGGTCAATTCTCTGTCTCATTGACGCCGCATCAAAACGATACCTTAAATAAATTTGGTTGTGAGCAAGTTGGTTTTCTGGTAACCACTAATCCGGGGCAACCATTACAACCCTTGGCTAAAGTTGTATCCGGTGGCGAATTGGCTCGTTTGAGTTTAGCTCTTGCATCATTAAATATTCAGAAACAAGACAACACAACGCTCATCTTCGATGAAGTCGATACGGGCATTGGTGGTGCCACGGCAAGTATGGTTGGCAAACTCCTTAAACGCTTAAGCAAAACGCAGCAACTTTTTTGTGTGACCCATTTACCTCAGGTAGCTGCAATGGCAGATAATCAAATTAGCGTTGTTAAAAAAGTAATTAAGCAACAAACTTATTTAGATATCCATATACTCAATAAAGAAAGCAGAGTTGATGAAATTGCGCGCATGCTGGGAGGCATACAGAAAAGCGAACAATCACGCGCACATGCAAAAGAATTGTTGGACTATTGATTTGTGTCTTGAGCAACACATTTATTACACAGACCATAAATCACTAAAGCATGATCGGTCATTTTAAACGAGGCTTCTTTGGCAATGATTGCTTGTCGTCTTTCAATAATAGTATCAACAAATTCTTGTACAAAACCGCATTTAATACAAACCAAATGGTCATGATGTTCACCAGCATTTAATTCAAAAACAAATTGTCCGCCTTCGAAATTATGCCGTATAACTAAACCTGAGGCTTCAAATTGCGTCAACACACGATAAACCGTAGCAAGCCCCACATCGTCGCCCGTTTCAAGCAATAATCGGTAAACTTCCTCTGCACTCATATGCCGCTGCGTATTACTCTCGAGGATTTTTAATATTTTTAATCGCGGCCCAGTAACCTTTAAACCAGCTTTTTTTAAGCCCGAATTGCCTTGTTCGTCCATTGCTATGCCCATAAAATGTATAGAAGTGCGGTTATTGTATGGGATTCGTGTTGTAATTGTAAATAACTGATGTTGCTAGAGAGTAATTCACCGCCCCTTGCGCTCAATCTCTGCTACCGTTAGACTTTGCACCTAAGCGAATAAACAAATTAGTTTAAGGTATAATATGAAAACAAATCGATCCTACATGCTCGCCGCGGCAATGGCTTTAACCTTTATGCTAAGCGCATGCAATCCTTTTCAATACACCTATGAAGTCGATATCAAACAAGGAAATATCATTGACGAACAAAAAGTGGCATTACTAACGCCCGGCATGAGCAAAGATGAAGTTTTTAAAATTTTGGGTTCTCCCGTACTCAGCCATGCGTTTAACCAGCAGCGTGTTGATTATGTTTACTATTTACGCAAAGGTCGCAAAATCACTAATTATCAGAGAGTAACGTTAATTTTTGCTAATGGACAATTAGAAAAAATTGAGAAGTAAAAATTGAAGATATATCATTCACTTTGCACACTCGTAATCACCCATTCCCTTAGATTGCTCTCTTTCCTGTCATTTATACACTGAGGTAACCGGCCCAAAGTGCCTTGTTAAACGTGATCGCTGAACAAGGCGGATGGAGGAACCATTTGTCATTTGAGGTGCTAACACGCACAAGTTATCAATACTTGACCCACCTTAAGAAAATGAGTTTGTTTCAAATGTCATAAAATATCACAAATAACTTGCCAGTTTACTAACCTCTTCTCGATAGTCAGGATTACCAGGCCAAATTTCTGTAGCTTTTTTAACACATTGATATGCTTCTGTGTATTTTTTCTGTGCAAAAAAGGTTTGGCCTTTTTCAAAAAATGACTGCGCGTTAACAGCAATTCGAAGTGATTCGTCAGCCGCTGCATGTGCCAACTCAAATTTACCTAATAATCTAAGTGCTTTTGCTTTTTGTACATAATGTAAAAAGAAATCTGGATGATATGCAATTGCTTTTTCAAAAAACACCAATGCTTCTGCTAAATTTGTAACCAGGTAAGCTTCACCCTGCTCAGCAAATTTAGGTGCAACCATCAGACGGCAGTACTTGCGCCGTTCAATAAATTCAT
>CAYSGV010000238.1:0-4737 GCA_964430685.1 uncultured Gammaproteobacteria bacterium | reverse complement strand
TTTCTCGCACAATACCCACATTGCCAAAATGCTTTTGTTTACCGCCGGCCAGGCCACTGGTTAGCAGATTTATACCTCATTGCTAAGCAACTGTTAATTGCACAAGGCATTAACGCAATTTATGGTGGCAACTATTGTACCTTTGCTGATGCAGCGAATTTCTATTCCCACCGGCGAGATAAAGTCACCGGACGTATGGCGACATTGATTTGGCACTGTAGCGAGATTACTTAAACGTCGTGTAAGCCATCCGACCATAACCCTTTTTGCACAGGTATAAACAAGCATTGTATAAAACATCGAAAAGCAACAGTTTTTTATAGAGTCAAGCTATTGACATTCATAACTTACTGAATTTTATAGTTTTTGTAAAAATGACTAACTTTTGCGCAAACAAAGCCAACCCAAAAAAATTCCGTCACTTAGCGTGTATGTGAAGGGGTTATACACAAAGTTATCCACAGATTCTGTGGGTAACTTTTGGCATTGTTCTTGCGTAGGGGCATCCGCCCACCCTTTACCCGTAACCTGGGAAGTTTAGAGTAGGTCGATTGAAGATTCGCGGTAACGATTCTTCGTAGCACGCACTGAGGAGCTCTTGCGACCCCATATCAAGTACTGGGCAAGCTGTGTCCGCGGATTAAAGTTGGGTGGTTGAGCCTTAGGCTCATTGAAGGGATTGTCTGTACTCTTAGTTATAAGGTACGGGCGTAGCGGATGTTGGGGGTTATTAGGGTTAGTGGTTGCTTGCGCTCCGCTCTGGCGACGAGCCATTGCCCAACGAAACTGCCAGCGCATTTTTAACACGCGCAGTGATATGAGGGCTTATTTCTACAGTGTCTCTTCATAATAATTTGCGGTATAATTTGTAGCATTAATTTTCGCTACAAATATAGGTACTCGCTTGCATGGTTACACGCAAATTATTATTCATTGATCGTGATGGCACACTCATCCACGAACCGCCTGATTATCAAATCGACAGCTTAGACAAATTTGCCCTTGAACCACATGTCATTCCTGCTCTTTTACAATTAAAACAGGCAAATTTTGAAATGATCATGGTCAGTAACCAGGATGGCCTTGG
Source organism: uncultured Gammaproteobacteria bacterium (assembly GCA_964430685.1). Taxonomy (GTDB): domain Bacteria; phylum Pseudomonadota; class Gammaproteobacteria; order CAYSGV01; family CAYSGV01; genus CAYSGV01. Next base: position 3,650 of record CAYSGV010000238.1, on the reverse strand, counting down.
CACCGATTCATTTCCTGAGGAACAGTTCATCATACCGCAGCAACATTTATTAAACATTTTGGCTTCTCAAGGAATAGAATTTAAATCAATTTTAATTTGTCCGCACACACCGCATGATGGTTGTCGCTGTCGTAAACCTGAACTGGGTTTAGTGCTACCCTATCTGCAAACCAATGATTGGGACAGAGAAAATAGTTATGTAATTGGCGACCGTCAAACGGATATCGAGTTAGCAAAGAATATGGGTATTCAATCTTTGCGTTACCATCCGAAGCCATCGCAATCGAATGATACCAAAACACATGATTGGTTAAGCATTGCGCATTTATTATCCAAACAACCGCGACAAGCACAGATTGTAAGGCAAACACGCGAAACACAAATTGAAGTTTTTGTCGATTTAGATAACGAACAAAGTGAAAGTGAAATTGTAACCCACATCGGTTTTTTTGATCACATGTTAGCCCAGTTAGCCAAACATGGCGGCTTTTATCTACGACTCAATGCTGTGGGTGATTTACATATCGATGAACATCATTTGGTTGAAGATACTGCATTGACGTTGGGTCAAGCATTAAGACAAGCATTAGGAACCAAACAAGGTATTGCACGTTATGGTTTTTTATTACCAATGGATGATGCATTGTGCCAAGTCGCACTTGATTTAAGTGGCCGATCTTATTTTAAATTCGAGGGTCAATTTCCACGTGAGCAAATCGGTACACTGCCAACGGAACTTATTTCTCATTTCTTTCATTCATTATCTGACACTTTAAGTGCAAATCTTCACATTCAAGTGACTGGCAGCAATACCCATCATATAATTGAAAGCCTGTTTAAAGCAGTCGGCAGAGCATTCCGCATGGCCAAAAATCGTGTTGATGATGCCCTACCATCGACCAAAGGAGTGCTCTGATGGTTGTCATTATTCCACACAATACTGCCAATCTCGGCTCCGTACTTTTTGCATTGCAACGATTAGATGCAGATTCGATGATTAGCACTGACATTAATGTCATTCGCAAAGCAAACAAGGTTATTATTCCTGGCGTGGGCGCAGCAATTCCCGCCATGAAAACATATCAATATTTACAACTGGTCGATGCGATTGCCACACTCACACAACCTGTATTAGGTATTTGTTTGGGCATGCAATTAATGTATGAGCGATCAACTGAAGATGGCGACACCCATTGCTTAAATATATTTCCTGGTACCATCACAGCAATGACAGCACAACCAGGAATCCGCATTCCACATATGGGTTGGAATAATCTTAAAATTGAACAAAGCAATTGCCCATTATTAAACGGCATCGAAGACCAAGATTATGCTTATTTTGTGCATAGTTATTATGCACCGGTTAATCAATACACTGTGGCCACAACAAAACATGGTGTCAATTTTAGTGCCATGGTTCAAAAAGATAATTTTTTTGGCTGCCAATTTCATCCAGAACGTTCTGGATTTGTTGGTTCGATCATTTTAGAAAATTTTCTAAATTTATAAGTGCAATTATTGTGAAAATTATTCCTGCAATTGATTTATATGAAGGTCGCTGCGTACGTTTGTCACAAGGCAAATTTGATGCAATGACCCAATATTCTGATCAACCTTTAACTGTGGCACAAAGCTTTGCACAGTCTGGCTGTGAATGGTTACATCTTGTTGATCTTTGTGGTGCACAAGATCCAAAAAAAATGCAACTACAACTCATTGAACAAATTGTGTCGCATTGCCATTTACAAGTGCAAGTCGGTGGAGGCATTCGCACACAAACAGAAATTGATGATTTATTTGCACACGGTGCCACACGCATTGTCTTAGGAACCACAGCCATTACACAAGCAGAAAACGTCAAACAATGGCTTGCACATTATGGTGCAGAACGTATTGTTATTGCGCTCGATGTTAATATTCAAGATGACGGCATACCCTATGTTGCCAGCCATGGTTGGCAACAAATGCATAACCATTCTCTTTTTTCGGTAATCGATCAATATCCTCTATTACAACATTTGCTCTGTACCGATATCAAACGTGATGGTGAACTTTGTGGCCCGAATTTTTCTTTATATGAACAAATTATGGCGCTTTATCCTCAATTAGCATTACAAGCATCTGGCGGAATTAGTCAATTACAACATATTCAAAAATTAAGCCAAATCGGTGTTGCCGGTAGTATCCTGGGCCGTGCACTCTATGAAAATCAATTGTCATTAAGCGAGGTGGTGGCCGTATGTTAGCCAAACGAATTATTCCTTGTTTAGATGTAAAAGAAGGCAAAGTTGTTAAAGGCGTGCAATTTGCGAATCACGTTGTTTTAGGTGACGTTGTTGAATTGGCACAACGTTATCGTGACCAAGGCGCCGATGAACTTGTATTTTATGACATCACTGCCAGCCCTGAAATGCGTGTCGTGGCACTAGAGTGGGTAAACCAAGTTGCACAGTGGTTAGACATTCCTTTTTGTGTTGCAGGTGGTATTCGCAGCCTCAGTGATGCAAAACGAATTTTGAATGCCGGTGCAGATAAAATTTCGATTAACACCCCTGCACTTGAAAATCCAGAATTGATTTCCCTACTTGCCAAAGAATTTGGTCGGCAATGTGTGGTTGTTGGTGTCGATAGCAGGGAAGAAAATGGTGATTATTTTGTCTATCAAAATACTGGTGATCCAAACAAGACGCAAGCGACCAAACGCCGCACACTGGAATGGATTACAGAAGCAAGCGAAATGGGTGCTGGTGAAATCGTGTTAAATTGTATGAACCAAGATGGTGCCCGTAGTGGTTATGATATTGCACAACTAAAGCTTGCAATGGACCAATTAAATATTCCCCTTATAGCTTCAGGCGGTGCGGGTACGATGGCGCATTTTCGTGATGTGTTTAACCAAGCACATGTTGATGGTGCACTTGCTGCCAGCGTCTTTCACACTGGCGCAATTACCATTCCCGCGCTAAAAGATTATTTAAGGGAACATAAAATCGAGGTGCGTTATGCGTGAAACTGCTTTAGATCCATATACCGTACAAAGCCAAACCGAGACAGCCGAAATCGACATCGTCGCTGCCCAAGCGTTGACCGAGCCACAAGCTTTGGCCTGGGATAAAATGGGTGGTCTGATGCCAGTTGTCGTACAAGATTCTGAAACGCTTCAAGTATTGATGCTGGGCTATATGAATCACAGTGCCTTGCTTGAGACCTTTCGTACGGGTTTGCTCACTTTTTATAGCCGATCGAGGCAACGGCTTTGGACTAAAGGTGAAACTACGGGCCATAACCTGCAACTGGTTGAGCTCACACCCGATTGCGATAACGATTGCTTATTAGCCACCGTTAAACCTGCTGGCCCAGTATGCCATCGTCATACGACCAGTTGCTTTGGCAGCCAAGATGCCCCAGGTTTAGGCTTATTGGCCCGCCTCATGCAAATTATTCAGCACCGCCAACATACGCGACCAAGCGATAGTTACACGGTTGAACTAATGAATGCAGGCACCAATCGTATTGCCCAGAAAATTGGCGAAGAAGGTGTTGAGGTAGCGTTAGCCGCCGTGGCACAATCCGCCAATGAATTAAACAATGAAATTGCGGACTTAATTTATCATTTGCTCGTCCTGCTTTGCCATAAAGAAATTCCCTTT
>CAYSGV010000237.1:0-4770 GCA_964430685.1 uncultured Gammaproteobacteria bacterium | reverse complement strand
ACTTATATTGCAAATAACTTGCTAATTTTACCAGAATGGATTCCGGTAAAATTGACTGGCTGCCTAAAGCATGCAGTACGGCTTCTATGTCTTCAATGTCAAAATCATGTTCGATATTTTCCAAACAATGACCTAAATGTAATATAATATTTTCAGGTAATGATCGCAGCTTGCTTAAATACCATAAAATCTTGCCTAGGTTTTCTCTACAATCTTGCAAACAAACTAAAATTTGCTGGCTTATTTTTTTTTCTCGCAATACCATCGGGCTTAAGTTGAGCGTATCGGTGAGGCCAGGTAAATCAATATTTTTCATCAACCATAGTTTGATCCATATACATAATTTATGCAGAATCCTGTCTTTTCTTTCTGAGGAAACTTGTAGAGCACATTCATCTAAACAACGAATAAGCAATGATAGTTGCGTAATGCCAATCAGGTCTTTCGGGTCGTCTTCTAGTAAATCAAAATATTCTTCTAATGCTTGATTGTTTGTTCTTAATATTCCAGAGACAAATACCCACATCATTTCATAGCGTCGGTCATATTTATGCTCACGTAAAATGTTTACCGCTTTATCTTTTTCTGCTCGTTGTGTTGAAGTAAATAATTTACTCCAATGTAATGCCGCAAATAATATCTGAAAGGTTAAATGCAAAAAATAAGCATTTCGCATATTATCGCCTATTTTCAAATAGCCACTTTGTTGCCGAACTAATTTCAACTGACTTTCCATATCTGTTAACGTAAGATATTTCAATTGTTTTTTTTGCTCTGCATGGGCTTCATCTATATGAGATATTGAGGCTTCGATTAATTCTTCAGTTATACAAACTTCATTATTTTGAAAAGCTCTGTATGCAATTTCTTGGAAGTAATATAGTAAATAATCTCTTTCGAACTTTATAGAAGTGAGTCTTATTTCAATTATTCTATGGCCTCTTGTAGTTAAAAGACGTTTAAACAGCCAGTCTATTACTACTTGGTAAAGTCTGGACATAGTTAGCTTTTCATCAAGTGATACATCGTCACGCCATATGCTGCAGATTAATTCAAGACAAATGGGTATATGTGCTAAGCTTTTTGCCATTGGATTTTGTATTAATAAGTTGATCAGCAATCTACCTTTTTCTTGATCATTTGCAAAAAATTTCATGATATATTCATTGATATCATTTTCACTAAAACCTAAAAGCTGAAGTTGTAAAAACGATTTTAAGTCGCATAAATTTGCGGTACTTTTGGTGGTAATTATGACATTTTTTCTTCTTAGTAAATAATCTAAAACAGGTGACTTTGGGTTAGGATTGTTACTTTTACTTGAAGGCAGTTGATCGAGATCATCGACAATGAATAAGATGGAATCAGATTGATGCTTTAGCAGTGTTTTTAACTGGTTAAAACCAACAATATCTATATCAACTTTTGCTAGGCTTGCAAGAATAATGAGTTCAATAATGGTGTCTTCATCATCAGATTTGATTATTTCATTATTACTTGCTACTAGATCGCGCGCTTTAATCCAAAGGACTGCGTTAAACTGTTCGCCCCATAATTTTTGTTTTGCCCAGTTGTGTACGACGTTTTGGCAAAACGTGGATTTTCCCATCCCTGCAGGTGCAATTAAAACAACTCTGCATGCAACATCTTGATGTTTTTCTCGATATTTAGCTAAAATTTCATCAGTTCTAATAGGTCTTGTTGTAGTGAACATCATCTCGTATTGTGGGATGGTGTTTTGTTTCTCTGTATCCTTTTCTGCTAAAGCTTTTTCTTTTCGTTTTTGTTCTTCTTGATCAATGAGTACTATATTCATACAGCAATTGTCAACGGTGAGCTTTGGAAATGAAGTAATTTCTTGACTAAATAATGGATCAATATAGGAATATTGAGGACTCAAATAGATTTTTCTAAGATTTAATTCACAAGCGTTTGCAAGAAAAGTTGAAAATAATCTATTGAATGAACTATTAAGTCGACTATCTAGATTATAAAGAGATTTCAATAAATCTCTTAAGCCATTTAAATAGCCTTCACTACAAAATGATAACTCAGCTATATTATGAAAATCACTATGACAATGTTTCTCGTTGTTTAATAATACGGGGATAACGAAGCGTTTTGCGATCAATGTTGGGTCATTCTTTAGGCATTCCTTAATTTGATTGTATTCATAGGATACGCCGCTACCACTATATTTAAGTTTTTTCTCCATTGTTCGTGTACTGATGACAATAACATGATCAACCTTATGTATTTCTCTCATAAATTTACATAATAAATATCCTGGACCACTTAAATTTATATCTAAATATACTTGATGACCTGAGCGTATAAGATGAGAAACCAATGTTTGCACAAATACTTGCGATGTCTCTTCGTCTGGGTCATCTTTTATCGGCCATGCATAACTTATGAATACCTTTTTTGATCGAAATCCCTCTTTAATAGCTTGTACCCATATACTATCCAGCATTTTCCAAAAAATAGTTGATAGTGAGGAGTGTTCCAACATTTGTTGTTCTGCAAAACATTTTTGTTCTTGAGCGATATCATCTTTTTTACTTAAGGTATTAGCTTTTTTATCCATAATAAATGGAGATTCAATATAATTGTTTACGGTATGTTTTTTAAGTAATTCGTAACCTACGTCAATGAGTGCCGTAAATATGAAATTTGGATTATCAGCGAAAATAGAACCGCCTAGGCAAAAAGTATGCAAATGCTTCATTGCTTCAAGATGTGAAGTAACAAACTTCAGATCTTCTAAGGTCGGATTGTTTTTACTTTTAACAATGCTTAAAAGTACTTCTAAAATATGTTGTGCATTGCCTAAGTTAGGGTGAATAGTACCTATTGTTAAAAAAGGTGTGGTTTCATCAATAATGCGCTGAAAGTAGTCTTTACGTTCTGATGCGAATTTACCTTCTTCTGAATAGCGGTATGAACCGTCCATAATTATTCCCTTCGGTTTAGTACATATGTCATCAAAAGTATCAATTTTGTTGGTGGTTAGTTTTAACACATTATATCAATAAAAAAAGCTAACATAAGTTTTTAACTTTGTCACCATGTTATTTCATTTAATGATTAAAAATATAAAAATGAACTAACCAAAATTTAATAGATTTGCCCACAAATTTACCGTAATGGATACGGTACTTATACTGCCCTGTTTTACCTAAACTGCGAGTCATTGTGATGCGGTAACAAATAAAACCATCACAAATATCGATTAAACAAATTTATTGGAGAATTAAATAATGAAAAGACAAAGTTTTTTAAAAAAAATGGTGAAGTTAATTAAGGCAGGGAACCCTGAGGCGCTCGAAATATTACGTCGTATGTCACAGAAAAAACAACATGAAATATTGATAGCTAGAGACGATATCGGTTGGACATTAACTCATTGGGCTATCTATCAAGGTAATATTGCCATGGCGCGATCGTTTATCGAGATATGTATAGACCCAAATGTTAATGTGCGCTTAGAAGAAACTACAGGGGTGGGTTGGTTACACGGTAATGAAACCATGCTGCATATTGCTCTGCGGTATGCGCATAGATTACGCCCACATGACGATAATAATGGTGAACTTGCTCAATTATTACTAGAGTGTGGCGCTGACCCAACCGCGCGTGACCAAAATGGTCAAACTGCACTACATTGGGCGTGTGACTCAAATTGTTTACAAATCGTACAGCGACTCATTATTACTAATCCAGAATTACTTTATGTGCAAGATAAGAGAGGTAACACTCCCTTACACATCGCCATTAAAAATAAACAAGTGACAATTGCGCGATTGTTGATGACTGAAGGTGGCGCCAAATTAATGATGTTACGTAACCACAACTTTCAACGTCCTTTAGATTTACCCGAAAGCTTAGTTATTCAAGATCAAATCCAACGTCGCTCGGTTAGACAAAGAGAGCAGCGAACCTTGATGGGTAATCAAGAGGAAGGGCAATATCAACAAAATAACGTGGTTTGTTTGTTCAGGGAAGCAAGAGAGAGCATGTCTAAAGAGAATAGCAATAAACGTCATATAGAAACAAACAATGGTGAAGCTGAAATGAGTGCAGGGAAAAGGACCAGATTAGCAAATCAGTTAGATAAAACACTTGGACCAAAATGATCGCCTTATACAGAGGAAGATAAAATTATGCCGCGTATTGGTTCAAAGCAATTAAATTCGTCAATGAATGAATATGTTTTAATGTGTGCGATTGCATCCAAAGGTGAATCGTCTATTTACAGCAAACTTTCATCAGAAGATATGCAAAAATATGCTAGCCGAACGAAACAATTGGCTAGATCACATTGGCATACTTTACCGACTAGTGAGAGCCTTGAGATAGGTAGCGATGTAGGATATTTCGGAGTTGCTTATTATAAATTCCATCATCGAGAGAAAGTTGTTGAAATAGTGATTGCACATCGGGGCACTATTTTACATACAGAAAATATAATAAGTGAATTAAGGAAAATTAAGAAAATATTATAGAATTCAAGTATGATAAAATTCAGAAGAAAATTCAACGCACGGCTTTGCCGCGGGCGGACGACTTGAGGTCGCTGTGGGCAGCATGCAACTCGTCGAGGTCACGGCGCAACGTCGTCGCCTCCGCATCCTGCCCCGCGTCACACATTTATAATTCACGTTCACGACATGAAAAAATAGAATTGCTTTCAATTGACAACAAAAATAAACTAAAATGAATGAATACCTTTGACCGCAGGCGATCGAGCTCGGCACTCTCAACGGC
>CAYSGV010000236.1:0-4777 GCA_964430685.1 uncultured Gammaproteobacteria bacterium | reverse complement strand
GTTTCGAAGTGCGTGACGTACACATTACCCATTATGGTCGCGTCTGCCCCATTGAAACGCCTGAAGGTCCAAACATTGGTTTGATCAATTCGCTCGCTGTTTATGCACGCATTAATCCCTATGGATTTATTGAAAGTCCTTATCGTCGTGTGGTGAATGGTAAAGTAACCATGCAAATTGATTATCTATCGGCAATCGAAGAAGGTGAACATTTCATTGCCCAAGCAAATGTTAAATTGTCAGCGAAGGGCGAATTGGTTGATGAAATTGTCCCCTGTCGTCATGCCAATGAATTTACCTTTGCACCGGTGAACAAAATTGATTATATGGATGTGTCACCCAAGCAAATCGTTTCTGTAGCTGCTTCACTCATTCCATTTTTAGAACACGACGATGCGAACCGTGCATTAATGGGTTCAAACATGCAACGTCAAGCTGTACCAACGCTGCGCACTGAAAAACCATTAGTTGGTACCGGTGTGGAACGTATTGTTGCCGTCGATTCCGGTGTAACGGCCATTGCTGCACGTTCTGGTATTATTGAGTCAATTGATGCTGCACGTATTGTTGTGCGGGTAGATGATGAATTAACTGAAGCAGGTGGCACAGGCGTTGATATTTATAATTTAATGAAATATTCACGTTCCAATCAAAACACCTGTATCAACCAAAGACCGCTGGTTAAGAAAGGCGACAAGATTCAAAAAGGTGATGTTATTGCTGATGGTCCCTCAACCGATTTAGGTGAGTTAGCACTTGGACAAAATCTTTTAGTCGCGTTTATGCCTTGGAATGGTTACAACTTCGAAGACTCCATTTTAATTTCAGAACGTGTTGTTGAAGAAGATCGCTTTACTACCATTCATATTGAAGAATTAACTTGCGTGGCACGCGATACCAAATTGGGTTCTGAAGAAATCACTTCTGATATACCTAATGTTGGTGAATCTGCTTTAGCAAAATTAGATGAAGCTGGCATTGTGTATGTGGGTGCTGAAGTTGCCGCTGGGGATATCTTAGTCGGTAAAGTGACACCGAAAGGCGAAACGCAATTAACACCAGAAGAAAAATTATTACGCGCTATCTTTGGTGAAAAAGCATCGGATGTGAAAGATACATCATTACGTGTGCCAACCGGTATGTCTGGAACCGTTATTGATGTGCAAGTATTCACCCGTGAAGGTGTTAAAAAAGATCCACGTGCATCAGCAATTGAACAAGCGGAATTATTGAGCGTTAAAAAAGACTTAGAAGAAGAGTTCCGTATTCGTGAAGATGATATTTTCCAACGCGTTGAGAAATTATTGTTAAATAAACTTGCAGCTGGTGGCCCAGACAAATTAAAAGCAGGCACTAAAATTAGTGAAGCGTATTTACAACAAGTGCCACGGCAACGTTGGTTTGAAATTCGTCTCAAAACGGAAGCTGCAAACAAACAACTCGAAGCAGCAAGTAAGCAATTAGATGAAGAACGTGCAAAACTTGAAATACGTTACAACGAAAAAGCCAAAAAAATTACACAAGGTGACGATTTAGCGCCTGGCGTGCTTAAAATTGTCAAAGTGTATCTCGCGGTAAAACGTCGCGTGCAACCTGGCGATAAAATGGCTGGACGTCACGGTAACAAAGGTGTTATTTCAACCATTGTTCCTGTTGAAGATATGCCTTATATGGCAGACGGTACACCGGTGGACATCGTGCTTAATCCACTAGGCGTTCCTTCTCGTATGAACGTGGGACAAGTTTTGGAAACGCATTTGGGATGGGCAGCAAAAGAACTCGGTCGCAAAGTTGCGGCTTTGATTGATGAAACCCGTAACGCCAAAAAAGTGCGTGAATATCTTGAAAAGATTTACAATTTATCAGTCGATAATACTGTATCTTTAAGTCATTTTTCTGATGAAGAAATCATGACACTTGCCAATAATTTACGTGGCGGTGTGCCTGTTGCAACGCCAGTATTTGATGGTGCGAGTGAATCTGAAATCAAAGAAATGCTTAAACTCGCTGGTATTCCAGAAAGTGGCCAAACCACTCTTTACGATGGCAGAACGGGGCAACAGTTCGAGCGACAAGTGACCGTTGGGTATATGTATATGCTCAAACTCAATCACTTGGTTGACGATAAAATGCATGCACGTTCAACTGGTTCATATAGTTTAGTCACGCAACAACCACTGGGTGGTAAAGCCCAATTCGGTGGTCAACGATTTGGTGAAATGGAAGTGTGGGCGCTTGAAGCATATGGTGCGGCGTACACATTGCAAGAAATGCTAACCGTGAAATCGGATGACGTTGCCGGTCGAACCAAAATGTATAAAAACATTGTTGATAGCGATCATCGTATGGAATCAGGTATGCCAGAATCGTTTAATGTATTAGTGAAGGAAATACTTTCTTTGGGCCTTAATATTGAGTTGAAAACCAACTAAGGGAGATTGTGTAAATGGCGCAATTGCCAATGTCAAAGTTACCCGCAACCGAGGATTTAATGCCAAAGGTACCGATGCGTGATTTGGTGAGTCGTTTTAAGCAAATGGACCAAATTACCGAAGTCGACATGATCACGTTATCATTGGCATCGCCTGATGATATTCGTTCGCGTTCACACGGTGAAGTGGAAAATGCTGAAACCATTAACTACCGTAACCATCGCCCTGATCGTAAAGGTTTATTCTGTTGCCAAATTTTTGGTCCAATTAAAGATTACGAATGTTTGTGCGGTAAATATAAACGCCTCAAACACCGCGGTGTTATTTGTGAAAAATGTAACGTCGAAGTCACGGTCGCTAAAGTGCGCCGTGATCGCATGGGTCATATCGAATTGGCAAGTCCAGTTGCGCATATTTGGTTTTTGAAATCGTTACCTTCACGTATTGGCGCATTACTAGACATGACGTTGCGTGATATTGAACGCGTTCTTTATTTTGAAGCGTTTGTTGTTGTCGATCCAGGCATGACACCATTGGAACGCGGTCAATTATTGACTGAAGAAGCTTGTTTAGAAGCAATGGATAAATATGGCGTCAACGAATTTGATGCACGCATGGGCGCGGAAGCAATTCAAGAATTATTACAAAGTTTGGATCTACCAGACGAAATTGAAAAATTGCGCGAAGAAATTCCGAGTACAACTTCTGAAACGAAAATCAAAAAATTGACCAAACGTTTGAAGTTGATGGAAGCATTTTTAGATTCAGGTAATAAACCGGAATGGATGATTCTTAATGTTTTACCTGTATTGCCACCCGATTTACGGCCTTTAGTGCCATTGGATGGTGGACGCTTTGCCACATCTGATTTAAATGATTTATATCGACGCGTGATTAACCGTAACAACCGATTGAAGCGTTTACTTGAATTGAATGCACCCGATATTATTGTGCGCAATGAAAAACGTATGTTACAAGAAGCAGTCGATGCGCTACTAGATAATGGTCGTCGTGGCCGTGCTATCACGGGTACGAATAAACGCCCACTTAAATCTTTAGCAGATATGATTAAAGGTAAAGCTGGTCGTTTCCGTCAAAATCTATTAGGTAAACGTGTAGACTATTCTGGTCGTTCAGTAATTGTGGTTGGCCCAACATTGCGATTGCATCAATGTGGCTTACCGAAAAAAATGGCACTTGAATTATTCAAGCCATTTATTTTCAGCAAATTGCAATTTAGAGGTTTAGCCACCACCATCAAGGCCGCGAAAAAATTAGTGGATCGTGAAGTTGCGGAAGTTTGGGATATTTTAGAAGAAGTCATTCGTGAGCATCCCGTATTACTGAACCGCGCACCAACATTGCACCGTTTAGGTATTCAAGCATTTGAGCCGGTATTGATCGAAGGTAAAGCCATTCAGCTCCATCCTTTAGTTTGTTATGCCTATAATGCTGACTTTGACGGAGACCAAATGGCCGTCCACGTGCCGTTGACCATTGAAGCGCAATTAGAAGCACGCGTACTCATGATGTCAACCAATAATATTTTATCACCTGCAAATGGTGAACCTATTATTGTACCTACCCAAGACGTGGTTTTAGGACTTTATTATTTAACGCGTGACCGAATTAATGCTAAAGGTGAAGGCATGATCTTCTCTGATAGTAAAGAAGCACGCCGCGCTTTTGAAACAGGTCATGTACATTTACAAGCAAAAGTTAAAGTACGAATTAAGGAAACGCTCTTAAACAATGGCGACTTTATTGAGAATACGCGCATTGTCGATACTACGGTTGGTCGAGCCATCCTTTTTGAAGTTTTTCCTAAAGGTTTAGGTTTTGATCTTGCTAATCAAACCATGAGTAAAAAAACCATTTCATCTTTAATCAATGAGTGTTATCGCCGTGTGGGTTTAAAAGCAACAGTCTTGTTTGCGGATCATTTGATGTACACCGGTTTCCATTTCGCTACACTTTCGGGCGCTTCAATTGGTATTGACGATCTGGTTGTACCGGAAGACAAAGGCGAAATCATTCGTAAGGCTGAAGAGGAAGTTAAAGAAATCGAAACACAATTTGCTTCAGGCTTAGTAACCGATGGTGAACGTTATAATAAAGTTGTCGATATTTGGTCACATACCAATGATTTGGTTGCACGTTCGATGTATGACAAATTAGCAACTGAAACGGTTACCGATGCTCAAGGTAAAACGGTTAAACAAGAATCATTTAATTCTATTTATATGATGGCAGATTCAGGTGCGCGTGGTTCAGCAGCTCAAATACGTCAGCTTTCAGGTATGCGTGGTTTGATGGCAACACCAGATGGTACCATTATTGAAACG
>CAYSGV010000235.1:0-4791 GCA_964430685.1 uncultured Gammaproteobacteria bacterium | reverse complement strand
CCTTTGTGCTCGCGTCTTATAATCATATTCCAACGCAGCATGATAAGCGCCAGTTGAAATACGCGCTGCATTGATTGCAATATCATCAGCGCCAGGTACTTGAGCAAATCTCAAACCCGCAGATTGGTTTTGCCCCAACAATTCCGGTAGCTTACTTAATAATTCAACTCGTCTTTGCTCTTTAATCCTAAAAGCATATTCTGTCAGTCGCCGGACGTATTGTTCTACAGGTGCATCGGGTGTTAAACCAGCTAAAATAGACGCAATGAGCGGCTGGTTGAATTGCCATTCCAAAAATCGATTGTCACTTGTAGTATCATCTTTTTTCGCAACATCAATTTCCCGTTCAGTACTGGTGCAGAGTAATTCGTAAACACCTGGACTCAAGGTAAGCAAGATATGCCCTTGGGGAATTTCACAATGAGCAATGCACCAATCATAAATGGTTAAATCCTGATTCGCAGTTGCTAAAGTGTCAAAACGTTTTTTAGTTCGTGCCGCTATAATGCTAGTAGTTTGAAACGTTGTTGGATCAATTAATGCGATGATTTGGTTACCGACACTAAATCCCGCTAGGAAATATCGATCATCATTACATCGATAAACACGCAGCGCAGCACAACTTGCTAGATTAATATCCATATCAATGCATGCACTTGCTATTTTTTTTAATTGTTGCCAGGTAAAGTGCATGGGCTCTGTAACTGCTTCCATCATCGTGAAAGCGGTTAGACATGTGTCATTAATTCTTTGGCTAAGCTGCGCATGACTATGCTGTGTTGATATTAATAAACTACCCATTGTCGTCATAATCATGCTGTCAGTTGTAGCGCCTTTAATAATATAGCGTGTAGTGGCTGCGTAAGTTGGTGATTCTTGGAAAACACTGCCCGATATACCACATAAGGTTGATGCAAAAACCGTGGTCTGATGCAATGGATTATGTGATGGCAAATATTGATAGCGCGTGGGATCATCTATTGTAATCGGTCGTTCCAGATCTCTGTTAGCATTTAAAATAGGCTGATGTACTTCTGCTGATAATTCAGATTTGCTTGCTGATGGTGATAATAGCGCCGGCGTTTTGGATGCTGGGCTATTTGCTGGTGAACTTTTGGGTACTGGGCTTCGTGGTGACGGAAACGAATCTGTCACGCGACGCAGTTCCCTATGTAATGGACTTCCCTTTGATGGCGAAGGTGCAGGTGCACCGTTTAGTTTGTGCATGTTTTAGGGCAAATCAGAAGATACTATTAAATCCATAATGATAATAATAGATTCAGCAGTTGGATCACGATTTCTAACGCAACCAACTGCCGAATCTAGGATAATCGTTTATAAAAAAACTCGCTTTGTTAGCATTTTGCAAATCAGCTTGTGCTCTCACATATTACCCTCTCCTGGGTGCAAGAGAGGGTAAGTTGAGTCGTTACATTACAACGCAGGGTTTATTTTCCTCAGCGGCTGGCTTTGGCTTTAATCCCTCTTGTTGCGTGTGTAATTCTGTAGCAATAGTCTCTGCCATTTCTTTATTAAGTTCTACTGCTGCAGGAACATGTCGCTGCAATTTTGCACCCATGTTAGTGAAAAATTCCTCCATTGCCTTTAGGTAGACAGGATTTGTTCGATTCACAAATTGAGTGTCTAGGATATCCTCTGCACCCTTATCTACAATATTTCCATAGATTTTGGCTATAGCTGCAAGATATTCGGTCATTTTTGCATCGATATCAAAATCAGCAGATCCCGTTGGATTGTAACCAAGTGCTTTACATTTATTTAAAAATTCAACCGTATTGACTAGATAATCAAGAACTTGCTCACAGAATAAGCCTTGCAGAACAAAGTTCTTGTATTCGGCTGTAGGATAAAGTTTGTCCCACAACACAATAATATCATCAGCTTTCCTCAATATGATAATACGAGGATCAGCCTTATCTGCATCTGGTTTTTTATTGCCAAATTCAGCCGCATAACGTGCCATACCCAGATCACCTTGTTGGAAACAAACACGAATTTGGCCTATCAAATTATTGTCACGTTGGTAAATCGCATTAGCTCTCGCTAATAATTCATCAGCATACTCGTCTAATAGAATTTCGTGTGTTTGTCCTTCGGACCCAATCGTTAATTTTGTTTTGGGGGTGCGCCTGTATGCTTGACGAACATCTCCAGCCAAATCCAGGTAGATATCAGCAATAAGAATCCTCGTAGCAACATCATTTTCAGGTAAAATTATAAGCAGATTCCCTAATGCCAACTTCGCTTGTACAGCATATTTCGGATTCATGCTGTCGTGGAACAGTGAAACAAGTGCACTGGCAAGCTCAAGATGGCTTTTTACGATTAGTCTAATCGTTTCTTCATCTCTAAGCATTTGAGCTAACGATCCTGCACGACGTAAACATTCGAAACCAACTCTAAAATACATGTCAATGTCGTTAGCCATATATTTCTTACCATAATCAATCGCAAAGCGATAAAACAACTGATTAATTGTTTTTAAGCCATCAATAGGATTACTACCTGCTTTAAATGTTCCTTCTGCTAATTCTAACATTCTAAAAGCATGCGCCGGAAATTCGCCGGTTTTACCATCAATCAGGTAAGTCGAAAAGAGTTTAGTAGCGCGAACTATGTCTTCATTAGCCAGCTCAGTTAGAGTAGCAGGCTCATAACGGTAAACAATGCCATGAGCTATATCACGTACGGCTAACGCAGCGTTGATGTGTTTTACTTCTCTCGTTTTGAGATATTGTAGAAAATACTGGGCCGCATTGCTCTGATTTAATTTGGCAACATCTAGTAAACCGCTAGTATCACCAAGTACTAGAAATACCTCATATGCGGAATGCAGTAATCCTTCAGCGCGCTCAGAAAACTTCGAATCCGAAGTTTGAAAATAACGTTCAAATAATAGTGCAGCGAGAGTAAGAATAGCACGAGCATTATTACTTCGCGCCTGCTTATAATTAATTTGCTTATATGTTTTGTCTGCGCTAGCTAATAGATCCACTATTTTCTCAATATAAATAGGATTTTTAGATTTCGCAAATGCTTCAAGCAAGGAACTAGCAAAATGGGATGAAGAATCAGCCACTCGCACTAAACCCGGTAGATGTTTTATACTAAAATATACTGCAGTAAGTTCGGCGAATTTAGCAGCAATTACACCATATTGTTTTTCATCGGGTTTATTTTTGTATTCTGCAACCTTCGCACGCAACGCAGCAAATTCACCATCAGCTTCCAACATCATACGATGACGCAAAGCATTATTGCACGCCGGTTCTGACACTCGTGCGACCGCTAACGCGAGATCACCACCAACAACAAAGTCATTTGCGTCATTAATGTCTAAATTGCCCGTGGTTAATTGTCGTTCCAATGCATGCATTTGTACTAAGCGTTTACTTTCAGCAACGAAAACAGCACTTTGCAATAGCTGATCAGCATAAGATTCAGCAGATGTCACGTGTGGAAGAACAGCTACTAATTCACTGTAGGACAAAAATGTTGCTTCTGTTTCTGCTGCTTCTTCATCGCTCTCATCATTTGCATGCTTAAATCTCCTTAGCTCTAGATGTGAATGAACTTTTTCGCTCATTGCTAATAATAAAGCATTATGAATGAGCGGCTTTTGAACTGCTACAAGTTCAGCAGGGACGAAATTTTGAATATATACTGGTTTTCGTACAACTAGATGGCCTTCTGCGTGTGCATCATCTCCTTCATTCGCGTGTTCTTCGTCTGCATGAACTTCCTCTCGCAAAGCTGATGCGGGTAATAATTCTGTTACCTCTTTGGTATCAGGATTGATTGCCACGATAACATTACTGCCAACATTAAAACCGCATACCTGAAATTGATTCTCGCCTACTTGATAAACACGCACACAAGCTAAGCTCGTAGCAGGGGCAGGAGTAGAAAGCGGTGAAGTACTTGACGCGCCCGGCGCATTATCGGTAATTGCACAAGTTGTGGCAATGTGGGGGAATATTTTGTGGTCTATTCCTGCTGGATTTTCTATTTCAGACATCATTTTAATAGCAGTATCACAAATGGTACTGGCATGATCACCGCTGGCAATAGCAAGAATGAATCCATCAACATACTGGCCGTCATTTGTATAAGAAACTTTAGTGATCACGTTAGGAAAACTGCGAACCATTCCACTATGCAAACGTGTTTGCGTTGAACCAGTAACCATTGCTAGATGAGTAGGATTAATACTTTGAGGTCTATGAAAACGAGCAGAACTTACTGAAATAGGCATACTCATATCGTTATCAAAACCTAGCCCTACAAAACTATCTTGTACCAGAGGAACAGGCTGACGCTTTGGCAGTTGTATTATCGCTTCCTCTTCTGATCCATTCGCAGCGGGAACAGCGCTTGAACCACTGATAGCCTCTCGCTCTCGAGGTGAAGGTTCTGTCGAAGGTACTCGAAAATCCCCACCGCCAAGGCGGGCAACAGCATTAAAAGCTGGAGCTGGGCTTGGAGCTGGGCCTGAAGTTGGTCTTTCTTGTGTGTGATCCATGTTTCATTCTCTTCTTGGTTAAAGGGTTTGCGGTTAATTTCCTATTATCGTAGAACGACGTCCATTTGTAATTTATTGGAAATTCAGATCAAAGTAAAACTTTTTAATAATTAAATTGGAATGCAATTTTAAATAACAATGACACTTAAGTCAATAATTATGTATATAAAAATTGGCTAGGGGTAATAGGATTAACCGATTTTGGATACGATTTATGGGAACTTGACCGTATTCTTTATCATGGGGAC
>CAYSGV010000234.1:0-4800 GCA_964430685.1 uncultured Gammaproteobacteria bacterium | reverse complement strand
ATTGTACAGCCAGATGGTCGCAAAATACCGGTCAACTATTTTTTAGCGAAAATTGATGATGATTGGAAAATATATGACATAAATGTCAATGATATTAGTTTTCTACAAAGTTATCGTTCGCAGTTTGCTGCAATTATTTCGCAAAGCAGTTTTTCTGAACTTTTAGAAAAACTTAAAAAACAAAATATCACGGTCAATGTATCTTAACATATGTCAAATACAGAAACACAACTTGTAGTATCCGAGCCGCACCACTGGTATTTAAGTGGTGCAGTGACTTTTGTAACTGCGCAGCCCCTGGTAGAGATGCTGCAAGAAAAGCTTACTGAGGCTTTTCGTTTAGGTAATGACTTAACTATTGATTTAAGTAAAGTAACACAAATTGACAGTGCGGCACTGGCAATAATTTTCGAATGTCTGCGTATAGCGAAACAACAAAATAAAAAATTGTATTTCACGCAGTTACCAAAGCAATTGCAAGAAATCATCCGTATTTCAAGAACAGAATTTTTATTTTCAGCAACTGAAGAAAAGTAAGACGATGCAAACAGAAGAGATTCAAAAAATTATCCAACAACAATTACACCCTACTTATATTCGCGTCATGAGTGAGGATGGCAGACATTTTCAAGCAATTATTGTTAGTGAACATTTTGTTGGTAAAACGCGAGTACAAAATCAGCAAATGGTGTATGCCTGTATTCAAACTTATTTGCAAAGTGGCGAATTACACGCAATCTCTTTAAAAACGTATACACCTACAGAGTGGCAACAATTACAGATGCAACAGCATAACCAATAATCAATGGTGGAACCTATCAATGGATAAATTAATTATTACCGGTGACAAACCGTTAAACGGTGAAATTCGCATATCAGGGGCAAAAAACGCCGCACTGCCGATATTATGCGCAACATTATTGACAACTGAGCGCGTGATTGTTGGCAATATTCCTCATTTACAGGATATTACTACGATAATGGAATTATTAGGTGGTATGGGCGTGCGCCTTTTAATTGATGAAATGCTTAATATCGAAGTGAATTGTAAAAATATTAATCGACTTTATGCACCTTATCATTTAGTTAAAACGATGCGTGCCTCCATACTTGTGTTAGGACCACTTTTAGCACGTTATGGTTATGCAGAAGTATCCCTTCCAGGCGGTTGCGCAATCGGCACACGCCCAGTTAATTTACATTTAGACGGTATGCGCGCATTAGGCGCTGAAGTTTCATTGGAAGGCGGATACATTAAAGCGCGTGCACCAAAACGTTTACGAGGAGCTGAGATTGATCTCGACATCGTGACTGTTACCGGAACAGAAAATCTAATGATGGCCGCTTGTTTAGCACAAGGCACAACGATTATTCGCAATGCTGCACTTGAACCCGAAGTAGAAGATTTAGCTAATTTTTTAAATAAACTTGGTGCCAATATTCAAGGCGCGGGAACATCAGTGATTACTATTGAAGGTGTTGATGAATTAACTGGTGAACATTATCGTGTTTTACCCGATAGAATTGAAGCCGGCACTTATCTTACTGCAGCTGCAATGACGGGTGGAAAAATTAAAATTAAATCTGTATTGCCAGAAATATTGGGTGCAGTCATTACAAAATTACAAGAAACGGGTGCAGCCATTGCGACTGGCGATGACTGGATTACCTTAGATATGCAAGGACAAAGACCTAAAGCTGTAAATATTCGCACCGCACCGTACCCTGCATTTCCCACCGATATGCAAGCGCAAATGATGGCACTCAATAGCATTGCTGAAGGGACAGGCATGATTACCGAAACCGTTTTTGAAAATAGATTTATGCATGTACAAGAATTACAACGTTTAGGTGCTGATATTCGTTTGGAAGGAAACACGGCAATCGTGAATGGGCAAACACACTTAACCGCCGCACCTGTTATGGCCACGGATTTACGTGCCTCCGCATGTTTGGTTTTGGCTGGTTTGGTCGCTCGAGGTACTACCGTTGTCGATCGTATTTATCATATCGATCGCGGTTATCAATGTATTGAAGAAAAACTTTCTCAATTGGGTGCAGAAATACAGCGGATCCCAGATTAATAATACTTAAGCATGCAAACAAAAAACTACGATGTCATTATTGTTGGTGGTGGAATGGTCGGTGCCGCTGCAGCGTGCTTATTTGCGCAAGCTGGTCTACATATTGCACTTGTTGATCATCATTCACGCCCACAATATGAAACGGCAGACAATCCTCGTGTTAGTGCATTAAACCTGGCATCAGTGGAATTATTACAAAATTTATCATTGTGGGAAGACATTAAAGTAAAACGCTTGGGTGAATTTGAACAGATGTTTGTTTGGGATGCCTGTGGTCATGGACAAATTCATTTTGATAGTTTAAGTATTGGTCAGTCCAGTTTAGGTTACATTGTAGAAAACAGTAATGTTCAATGCGCACTTTGGGATAGTTTAGCGAAACAGAGTCATGTGCATCTATATACACAAATTGAAATAGCATCATTAAATAACACTGACAATCAAATCACACTAGTACTAGTTGATAAACAAAATAATCAGCAGCACAGTTTACAAGCTCATTTATTAATTGGTGCAGATGGTGCCAATTCAATCATTCGACGAACATTAGCCATTCATAGTGATATGCGTCATTACGAACAATCAGCAATTGTTGCTACGGTAACTACTGAAAAATCACATAGCAATACAGCTTGGCAACGTTTTTTACCAACTGGACCACTAGCTTTTTTACCTTTATGGGATAGCCATTTATCTTCAATTGTCTGGTCAACCAGTACATCACATGCAAATGAACTTAAATCATTAACATCAGATAGTTTTTGTCAAACTTTGACAAACGCTTTTGAGAATCGCCTCGGCTGTGTCAAAACTACATCACCACTAGCATTATTCCCACTTAATCGACATCATGCACAAAACTATATTAGTCACCGCATTGCATTGATTGGGGATGCCACACACACCATCCATCCCTTAGCAGGGCAGGGTGTGAATCTAGGATTACTCGATGCTAAATGTTTAGCGGGATTGGTTATCACAGCAAAAAATCGCGATCGTGACATAGGCAGCACAACCGTATTACGACGCTATGAACGTACACGACGTGGACATAACCAAATGATGATTCGTCTGATGGAAGGTTTTCACTATTTATTTGGTAGTGAAAGCCAACTTTTAATTCAAGCACGTAATTTTGGTTTAAATATATGTAATCGATCGTTTATTAAATATCACTTTATGCGCCAAGCCTGCGGGTTGTAGTGAAGCCATTCTGCTTTGATGTATTTAATTTGAGAGAAATAAGGTTAGGGGCGATTGCTTGAAGAATCAGAATCTGGGCAACACCAATCTTTACATTTTGCATAACACGCCACAACACCGATACAACCAAACATCAGCAAAAGTAAGAGTACTCCCAGGGCTCCAAAAATACCGCCGCTAGGATTTTCTATTGGCTGTTGTTGTGCACGTGCAGCACTTAAATTTAAAAGCAGCAAACCTAATAAAAATTTTAGATCAAAGTTGCTATTAAGATTAAAGCTGCTGGCGGAAAAACTCGCAGCGTTTTTAGGTAGAGCGTCTTTTTTTTCTTGGAATAATGGTGATGATGCATTCGCTAATGCTAGATGATGAGGTACTAATATAGGCTCATCATGCAGCTTTGTGTATTGCAGCATTGATAAAGCTTGTTGTACTGAGGAAGCCGTCTCTAACGTATCTCTATGTTTCATAAAATACCTATTTTGAATTCAGGTTTTATTTGCATAAGAATGTCTGATTATAGATATAAAAATCCTTGTGGTAAATAGACCCATGAGCAATGTATAATGCTGCCGCATAGGCTCTTTGTTACCAGAAGTAAGGAAAAATAATGTTACAACGCACACCATTATATGAGCAACACAAAAAAGCAGGAGCAACACTGGTTGATTTTAGTGGTTGGGAAATGCCTCTTCATTATGGTTCCCAAATAGAAGAGCATCATTTTATCCGTCGTAATAGTGGCATGTTTGATGTATCGCACATGGTGGTGACCGATCTCAGTGGTGAACAAGTACAAGACTTTTTACGTTACTTGTTGGCGAATGATGTAGCCAAACTCAAAGGCCCAGGTAAGGCGATTTATAGCTGCATGTTAAATGAGCAAGGTGGCGTCATTGATGATTTAATCGTTTATTGGTTGGGTCCTAATGATTATCGCTTGATTACAAATGCAGGCACACGTGCTAAAGATATACCTTGGATTAAACAAATTGCACAAAAATTCAAGGTCAATGTGACTGAGCGTCATGATTTGGCCATTCTGGCAGTACAAGGCCCACAAGCACGTGAAATAGTCGCTAAAACGCAACCTGATACAGTGGCGCAAGCTATTTTAGCGTTACCCGTATTTGGCTGTAGTTTACAGGGAAAAATCATGTTCGCCCGTACCGGATATACTGGAGAAGATGGTTTTGAAATTGTTCTACCGGCTGCAGAAATTCCTATTTTATGGGAAAAGCTCATTCATCTCGGTGTACACCCTTGCGGTCTCGGTGCACGCGATACCCTACGGCTAGAAGCAGGGCTTAATCTTTATGGACAAGACATGGACGAGGATATATCACCGTTTGCAGCCAATTTAAGCTGGACCGTGGCATTGGAGCCCAGCGACCGTGACTTTATTGGTCGTGAAGCCTTAGCCAAGCAAAAGCAAATGAATCATCTGCCACAATTAGTCGGTTTAGTGTTATTGACACGCGGCGTGTTGCGGCATGGCCAAAGTGTATGGCTG
>CAYSGV010000233.1:0-4826 GCA_964430685.1 uncultured Gammaproteobacteria bacterium | reverse complement strand
ATTTAAATATATTGAATTTTGGCTACAAATAATGCTTGATAAATGTAGTCTTGATTGCCCTCTAAGCCAAACTGTTGCGAAACGAGATAATTATGTTTTTCGTGATGAATTCCCAAATTTACTGTTGATGTGTTTAAAAACATGTCCATGGCTGTTTAGCCAAAAATATATTCAAAATATTTTTATTAGAAATTTAAAGAGCAATGCCGAACAAATAATTAAAACGGCATATATATTACATCAGTTGGAGTTTTATACGCCATTGCTATTTGAGCAAACATTTTTAAGTGTGGCATCACATATGAATATATATGCTGAGTGTGAATATTACATTCATGATGTACATCAATTGATACTAGGTTTTGCTTTTGTTCATCCAGATATTACTATATGTAGTTCACCTGATGAAAGATTGGCGAGATGGCTATCACAATCAGCATTTGGATATGTGTTTGAATTTTTAGATTTAGGTTTGGCTTGTTGTTATACAGTTAAGAGTTTGTTGGAGTTATTCAAATCTTTACAGCACACTCAACCTGAAATGATTGATAAATTGTTGGTGAGCATGCTTATATTAAATTACTACTGGCCGGATAAAACTCAGTTGCCGATGGATGAATTATTTAATGATCAACGTACAATTTTTAAAAAAATTTCACAAAAATTAAAAGTCCGTGTTGCTGCATTTATTCAACGAGAAAATGAATCACCTATGATACGTGCAGCCGCCGTAGAAGTATTAGGGCGAGTATTAACAAATCGGTCTACACGCCCTCTTTTTGAACGAAATGATAATATCGATATTTTAAAATGGGATTCATTTATTGACCTTGCAAATCATACTTACCGAGGAGAAGTGGTTAATTGTGCTGCTCTTGAGTTTATCAATAGGAAATTGGCTAAGGGCGACTTTTTTAGTAATTTTGAATGCTCAGCTGAAGAAAATTTAGAGCAAACGTGTTCTGAATACTATGAATACATGTGGGAAAATTTAAGTAAATCTATCGTTGATAACAGTGCTAAAATTCTTGCGAGTGATAAGAGGAAAATCTATATAATTAAGTCCTTAATTGGGTTGGCATATCAATATCCTAAAGCCGATAGTCAAAAGGAGAATTATTTATTTAAAATATTCGAATTAATTGAGACCTTTAATATGGAAGTGCAATTGTTAGCAATACTAACGCTTTGCGCTTATTTTAAACCCGAATATGTATTAACTGAAGAATACTCAGGCAGATGGTTAAATCGCACATGTAATATTATAAAAAAACATTTATATGCTCATGATCTCAGATTTAATATAATCAAAATGCAAAGTGCTATATTAAAATATATGTTAAAGGATAAGATTTCTTCGGATACTAGAAACAACAGTATAGATTGGCTAAACATCTTAACTGGTTTATTAATCGCATCTAATACAGAATGGTCGGTCTTTGTCAAGAAGCAAGCCGGTCCTAATTGGTTAATCAATTTATTGAAGATAATTAGCAATAACAAGGAAAAAAACAATACGCGATTTGAAGCAATTAAGATTATAATATTTATATTGAAATCGATGTGGTGGATTCATGACCGACAAATACCTATTGATGATCAAACTAGTATTTCTATG
The DNA here is from genome assembly GCA_964430685.1 of uncultured Gammaproteobacteria bacterium. Lineage (GTDB taxonomy): Bacteria > Pseudomonadota > Gammaproteobacteria > CAYSGV01 > CAYSGV01 > CAYSGV01. Next base: position 3,208 of record CAYSGV010000233.1, on the reverse strand, counting down.
TTGAATGATATTGTGTCGACTGCGCGTTCGATAAAAGATGAAAAAATTAGAATGAAAATAATCAGAGAGCTCATGGGTACTAAAAAAATTAGAGAGAATGAAAAACTTGCGCCGGAGATTTTCAAACTAGAATTATTATGGCTCACAGATAAATCTGAAACAATAGAAGTATTAAGGGTTCTCGTGTTTTTTGCTATAGATAAATGGTTACAGATGAAATGGCCTGCTAAAGAATCACTTCTTAAGCAGTTAATTCAACTTATACGCAAACCTGAAAATAATACACCAACAATAATAGCTATCTATATCATACTAATTTTCTTAAATATTCTAAAAACATCATTTATTTTTGACGATCCTGGTCAATCTGCTGATGTTACTCGAGATGTTGAGCTAGCTATAAGAAATAAATTATGGCCAACTTGGCATGCTGATTTAAAAAAATTGTTAGAAAGCAAATTCCCACTATTTCAACTAACGGCTATCGCTATGTTAATAAAATTTAATTGCGCATCAAGTGAGTTGCAGGAAATATTGCTGTGTATACCAAAAGAAATGACCCCTTCTTTTTCAGTTGTAGATTTTAATAGCGTAGGGTTTTTATTAACAAAATTAAAGTCAGATTCAATACGCTACGTCAGCATAGGTTTGGTTGAGTATATTATTAAAAATGTGCCTGAAATAAAAAGTATATTTGATTTGCCAAAAAAAGCACCAGCAGGCAAACGAATTAACAGTGTTGCATTATACTCAATGCTGCAATATATTTCTAATAATGATATTGAGGAATATAGTAATCAAACAGGACAGGTTAGTTATAAGCAAGCGCTACAGCAGGTTTTAGTCAGAAGATTTCTTTCTCAAGATAAATCTATTTATTTGAAGGCAGTTCAAAAATTTATTACTCTAAGCGAAACAAACATAGAAAAAAGCAGAATGCAAAGAGAATTTCAAGAGGCATTTCAAGAAGTTCTCGCAGTTTCGCCGATGATTATTTCACAACGACCCAATCCATTGAGCGCGAGACAGATTATAAATATATCGCAACAACAACCAGAGCCACAACCGTTATCAACACCATTATTATCTCCAACAAATAATAATCTTAATGTATTCCAAGATTTTCGAAATGAATTAAATAGCATGTATAAGCCAGTACGAAATGCATTGGCGGAAATTGATTCAGGTAGTTTTACAATACCTGGAGACACAGCTTTTGCTGAGATTGTCCAAGCTACAAAAGGAAGAGATTTAGCTGCTGTCAACCAAGCAACTTTAATAAAACGGCTAGAACGTCTTAGTGAAATAAAGAAATTAAACAGTAGCCAACTTGTTGTGGTTGATTCTGTTGAATTAACAGTGGTGCACTATTGTGCGTTTAAAGGTCTTGAACAAATATATAATTTTATCACCAGATTAGGATTTCCACCTAATAAACAAATATTGTCAAATGGTATGCTTCCAGTACATATTGCACTTCTTGAAAAACGAACTAATTTTATACGGTCATATTTACAAAAAGAGCAGCAATTTCATGAATTTGAAATCATTGAAGGAATACATATTCATGAGTTACACATGGCGATAATTGTAAACGACTTAAGCCTAGTAACAATATGTACGCAGGAAGTCCGCTTAAGCAGTCCTATTATAACTCAAGGTGGAATTGGTACTTTAATTCATTTTGCAGTTGATTGTAATGAAGATATACAAATATTAAAATTCTTACTAAAAACTCAGTATTTAGATGGGACAACGCCACGTACTATTTTAAATACTAAAGATAGATTTAATAGGACTCCGTTAGGCTGTGCTGCTGTTTTAAATCATTTGCAACAAGTTGAATATTTTATGCAACTATTAAGTTGGAATCTTTCATTACAAGAAGGATTAGAAGAGGTCCCATGCGCGTTTTATCAAGCTGCGCAAGCTGGTCAAGTCGCAGTTGTCCGTTATTTTATAGATAGTGGTTTTATCCCTTCTATTTATCATATACTTTATTATAGCGATACGATATCGATATTATCTGTACATAAAGATGATAACCATCAAAGCGTCCTAGGCTTAATAAACGACGCTATACGAAGATACGCGTTCATTCAGTATAATAAACCTAAACAACGAGAGCAGGTTTACGATACCTATATCTATACAGGTAGTATAATGCAAGGCATGGTTTTGCATCATTTAGGTGAAGCTATGGTTCGATGTTGTGAGAGACGATTGCTTGATAACCAAACTCAAAAAGGTTATTTAGATGAAAAAGATAAACATCTATTGCCAACTGAAGTTAAACGGGTAGCAGGCGTTTCAACGGGTAGTTATTTTGCTTTTTTAGAAGCTATGCGTGCTACAGAGAAAGCTAAGCAAAAAGAAATAACTTGGGATTTTGCAGAATTTACAAAAGAAAATAACGCATTGTTAATATTGCAAAAGAGTAGCGATTCTATTAATAAAATAATGTCTCTGTTAACTGCGTTAGCTCATAAAATCAATAGCATAATTGGTGTTAGAAACCAAGCTCAAGTCAGTCGAACTACATCAGAAGACACTTTTAGTGCACGATTAAATGTTACACGTACGGTTTTAAATCTGGTTTGGAACCCCAAAGCGGTCCATAATGAATTTCAGGAAACATTAGCTGAAATTAGAAAAATCAATCAAAATTTTAAAGGATTTATTCAAGAGCGCACTATGTATAAATGGCTAACTGGTATGATTAATGCGCAAGATTTTCCATGTCGTGGGCCATTAGATAAATTAACTTTTGGAGAATGGGGTGATATCGTTATTGATAGTCAAGGGCGTTATAAACATTTTTGTTTACTTGTTACTTCCGTTGAAACTGGTAAACCTTTTGTCTTAAGTTCAGAATTACCCGAAAGTCGACATTTCGTTATTTTATCTGCACTTCACGCTGCAATGGCTGTTCCCATTGTGTTCGAACCAGTTAAATTGCAAATTAAAACTAATAATTCAATTTTAATGACAACAGAGCATTATTGTGATGGCAATTTATATGGCGATTACATAATTAAAGAATATAATAGAAAGTTTTATACAGATACCAGTGTTACTGGAGACAAAAATTTTCCAACGCCAAATGCTAAAATATTAGAATTCCGTTTTCAATATGATTCTCCTAAATTGATTGCCGACGCTTCTCTTCCACAACAATTAAATCTATTAATAGATTTATTTTATCAAG
>CAYSGV010000232.1:0-4828 GCA_964430685.1 uncultured Gammaproteobacteria bacterium | reverse complement strand
AGTTTGGTCGTGTTCAGGAGGGTAAACTGATACAAGCAAAAGGACATAATTTTAATTTGCTTGATTTACTTGGTGGGGATGAAGAAGTTTGCGCACCATTTACTGGCGGCTCGTTTGCGACTTTTTATCTGGCACCAAAGGATTATCATCGTGTACATATGCCCTTTGGCGGACAATTGCAGAAAATGATCCACGTTCCAGGACGATTATTTTCAGTGAACTTACGCACAGCACGAGTGGTACGCAATTTATTTGCCCGCAATGAACGAGTCATTTGTTTATTTATGACTGAGCATGGTCCAATGGCAGTTATATTAGTGGGTGCCTTTTTAGTAGGAAGTGTGAGTACTGTTTGGCACGATTTAATTACGCCACCGAAACAAAAACAAATTCGTTATTGGGATTATAGTTTAGCGGATAAGTCTGCGCATGTATTAGATCGCGGTAGTGAATTAGGACATTTTCAATTGGGATCTACAGTCATTACATTATTCCCCGCAACAATGGGCACATTGTTGCCATCCTTGCAATTGGGTATGGAGATACGCATGGGACAACCCATCGCAGAAGTGGGATAGGTTTTTGGGGTATTTATTCTTTGAAGCAATGGCTCGTCGCCCTCCGGGCTCCTGTGCTTTATTTGCGTAAAGATAAACTCAACCTAAACCTCTCAGGTGAAATGGTGGGTTCTTCGTAGTGCGATTTCCTCACTTTCACGTCATCCTCGTGCGAAGGCTGCATGATGATAGTGAAAGGAAAATAGATTTATGGCAGCCGCAGACACGAGGATCGGGAATGAATCTTTCTTACGAAGAAAGATCTTTATATTAAGGCGACAAACGCACATGTTGCCATTGGCCAGACGAATTCATTGCATACAGAATGCGGTCATGTAAGCGATGTTCACCACCTACCCAGAATTCAAAACGTACCGGTTTGAGTCTGTAACCACCCCAATGTGGTGGCCTGGGAACAGGTTTATCCGCGAAACGTTGTTCAACCTGGCTAAAATTTTCTTCAAGAATTTTACGATCGGCAATTTCTGCACTTTGCTCGGAGGCCCAGGCACCAATTTGATAATCACGTGGGCGCGAATCAAAATATGCATCTGATTCTGCCGCAGTGGTTTTAGCGACATTTCCTTCAATGCGTATTTGCCGTGCTATTTTTTGCCACCAAATGACTAACGAAGCCTTAGGGTTTGCCTGTAAATCTTTGGCTTTTTGACTGAGATAATTGGTATAAAAAACAATTCCGCTATGCGCAAAATCTTTAATGAGAATTAAACGCGCGTGTGGATTCAGATCAGCATCAACTGTTGCTAGGGTGGCAGCATTTATTTCGGGTACATGTGCCTCTTGTGCGTCCTTGAACCATAATTCGAATTGCAAAAATGGATCAGCTTGTACAGCTTTATCGAGCAAATGGGGAACATGATATTCGCGACGCAAATTGGCTATGTCTAATTCGTTGCTCATGGTTTAATTCCAAAAGAAGTAGTAGTGTGAGTATACCTTCTTTTGGCATAAAAAAAATACACATCGTTTTTTAAAAAAAACAATTCCCTCTTATTACCTAAGTAGGCAGAAATAGCTTGTTTCTAGAAACTAGAAACCTTTCTTATAGGAGTCATAAGCGATGTAAAGCGCTGACAAACCTACAAGTATATATACTATTCTTGCGACTACAGGGACTTTAGCGAATAAAAAGCCTACTAAGTTAAAGTCGAATGCACCAACTAATCCCCAGTTGATACCACCTACGATAACGAGGATCAGTGCTACTATTCCGACTATTTTGACTACGTTCATAAATTGCCTCCTTAAATACATTTTTCATTGATATTATCTTTGGAACCCATAATAAGAGTATAGCAACTTCTTATTCATATACTTGGTTGTAGTTAATATTCAGTTAAATAAAATTTCTAGTAGAGCGAATTAAGGAGCGTCAGCGACGAATCCGCGAATAATCTATTTTCAAGGACACATAGCTTATGCTCCTTAATTCGCCCTATGAAGAGTTATAAAGTTTTATGATTGTTTCTATTAATCTACACTTAAGTTTAAGTGTCTCAATTACCAACATTGAGCGATAGTACTATTACCTGTGATGCCGCGTTGCCCCAATTGGTTATAAGTGAAGGTGGCGCATTGTGTATCATTAGCAGCTTGTCTGCCTTGAGGAACTGCTTGGATGGTGTAAGTCGTAGCGGTGATATTAGCGATTTCTAAGTTGTAATAACCACCTGAGGTAGGATTGGTTAAACCTAAGTTTGCTATGGTTGCACCAACATAAGTGTTCTTTTGGCTATAATAACGTTCGAGTAAATTGGCGAGATTCAATAAAGAAGTTTTTGCATCAGAGCGCCCAGCTTTTGTGACATAGCTCAGATAGGAAGGTATGGCAATTATGGCTAATATGCCAATAATGCCAACAGTGACCAGTAATTCAATAAAAGTAAAACCTTTTTGCCCTAGCGCTATTTTATTCTTATTCATTGTCGTTACCTTATGGATCAAATCATATTGTCGAGATGAATTCTATCATTTCCCCAAAAATAACCCATAAAGAAAATGTATCTTACTTTTATTGATGTAATATTTGGATAATTGGACGTTGTCAAATTATCCACACATAATAGTTAAAATTAGATTTCATTTTGCAAAAATACTAAACCGAAAATAGAATTCTATTTGGTTAGCGTTGTTTAAAACAAAATTAACTAGATTTAACTGAAACTAATGGTGATGTCGGTGGTAATTGTGCAGGTTCATGCGTGACCGAAGAAGCAAGATCGGGAGTTTGTCTAATTAAGCCACTACTTTGTTGTGAAGCTACAAGTGCTTGTGCACTGCTATTTTGGGGATAAAGTTCAAAGGTTGGATCAGTGTCTATTCTGTGAAGTAGTTCTGGACTTATTAAAGAAGCCACATTTTTGGGGCGGCCTAATTCACATTCAGCTAAATAACCAACAAGGTAATTGCGAGAAGCAGGCTCTTTCATTGTTGGTAAATTATAAATGGCTAATAATTGTGTCATACAAAATTCATAAGCGGCTTGATCAAATGTTTTCCAACGTACGCGCATATCTTCTAGCGTGGCTACTAAATAATCATGATTAGAAAAATTATTATTTCTAAATTCAGCAAACATAATGGGGAAAAGTTGTTCTACTTCCATTTTTGCGAGTAATGCAAATGCTGGTGCTGACCATTCATGGCGGTCACGCGCCAAATCACCACTATAACAACTTCTTGATGTAGCACTTATTTTAGGATGATATAAATCTAAAAATTTATTTTCGATAGTGATCAATTTCGCAACAATGTTTAATTGGAGCATTGCTCTCTTCTCTTCATCAATAGACGCGAGATTGATAAGACGAGCAACAAAACCCCAGTCACTGCTGCTTTTAACCACTTTATTTAATAAATCACTATCTGATGCTAGCATATATAATAGAGCTTCTTGAAATGTGACATTGCCACACTCTGGCGTAATGAGATATTTCCAATCGATTTGAATTAATTTACTAAAGTCCTCGTAACTCTTAACCAGTTGGTGCAAACTTTTGGGATGTTTAGTCAAATGAACAAATAGCTTAACTCTAAGATCAGTATGTACCATAGCTGCTTCAAATGTAGCTAGATCGGGGATGAGTTGTCGCAATTCTTTTGGATGATGCAAATCACGTTTAATTTTTTCATGTGATGGCATCGCTTATCTCCTCTTTAAATTAGTGTAAGTATAACCAAAAAGATAGGGTTTTGTAAGCCACCATGGAAGTGAATTTAAGAAAAAAGCATGCAAATACAACTATAATCTCTATATGGCCTATTAAGAAGAGATTGTACCATGAATAAGTCAAAAGAGCTTAGTGCCACTTATTTCCGCGCACAATGCGATAGAAAGATTACCCCTGAAATCCAAGGCAGACAAACAGCTGAAATTCATGGACATCAAGCAGAATTTCGCATTAATCAATATAACTTTGTAATTTGTGCCTTTGATGGGTCAGGTGCAGAAGAAACAGAAGAAAAAAATCCATTTAAATTTCATATAAACATTAACGATGACGCAGATCACCGCAATTTGGAGCAAGCATGGGCCATTGTGGTCGATGTTTGTGCGCAGCAGGGTATAGGCTTAGTAAAAGTTTTAAATATGGGTGCCGTAGAAAGAGATGATGCCAGAGTACGTGAAGCAGAGGCAAAACGTTTAGAAGAAGCTCGATCTAGACCACCAGAACCAGCTAAACAACTTACTGCAGCGGAAGAAGCGCAACGAAAAGAGCAAGAAGAAAAAGAAGCAGAAAGACGTCGCATACAGCAAATTTTAGAACCAGAGCAGCGCCGCAAAAAAATTACGGTTTATTGTGATCGAACGAATTGGGGAAATGAAAGTTTAAAGGAGACGCGCGTCAATCAGTTGATGACTGCTATGCGAATTATTCAGGATAGGTTAATGGCAGCGAGAATCTTACCTGATACACAACCTGCATTTGATGGGCGAATCATGATTGCAGGACAAGTTTCACCTTATATCAGTTATCGTAGTCAAGCATCTGATCGTGATGAACATTATGTGCCACATAGTTCAAGAATACCTGGTTGGGATCCCTTTGCACAATTTTATCAACTACCGCATCCTATTATTCCTGATCCCAACGGTCAAAATCCTTTTCATAGACCAAGGGATAGAGATCAAGAAGTGCAAGTAGAAAATATGTTAGTTCAATTACAGCAAAATTATCCAAATGATGTTGAACGTCGGGCGATTCTTAATATGCAAGACCGTAGATTTCAGCAATCACCCTTACATTATG
>CAYSGV010000231.1:0-4846 GCA_964430685.1 uncultured Gammaproteobacteria bacterium | reverse complement strand
TGTAGTCATTTGCGCGTTATGCCTATTTCTTACCAGCTGCACTGGACTTCGCGAAGGTCGCAGCATTTCCTATGTTACGCCCGCACAACAAGGCGCGATTACGGGTACGGTACTCGGTATGGGTATTGGTTCATTTACCGGCGGTAGTTTTGCTTTAGGCGGTGCCATTGGTGGCGTTACGGGCGGCCTTTTGGGTGCTTACATTAGTAAACATCTTGATCTTTATAGCCGGTTAACTGGTGCTGGAATTGTGGTGATTGAAGTTGGTGATGAGTATCGCATGGTTCTTTCCTCAGACCGCTTTTTCTATGGTCGTACCCCCCAAGTAAACCCCGGTTATTATGTGCCACTCAATGACGTTGCCGAATTTTTGCGTGGTTTTGATAAAGTTGATGTTGAAGTTGCTGGATACACCGATGTTCAGGGACCCATTTGGCGAGACCATGCTTTAACAAGACAACAAGCACAGAATATTGCCAAATATCTTTGGAAACGAGGGGTTGACGCACGGATGGTCTACGCCAATGGCTATGGTGCGCTTGATCCAATTGCCGCAAATGATACGTTAGATGGACGAGCGTTAAATCGTCGCATAGAAATTCGTTGGCGAAAAGTAACTGCATAAAATTGCCAAGTTATGAGTTGCATAAAAATGGAGGACTGAATGCCGGATGATGTACTGGAACTGGTAAAACTGCGCAATAATTTTTATCGCGATAATTATCGACGCGCGATTGTGGCGGTTCTGCTTTGCATCTTGATTATTTTCGTGTTAATCGGTGCTATCTATTTGTTGTATTCACAGAAGCCCGAACCGAAATATTTTGCAACGACAGCTGATGGCCGCATATTGCCACTTGTACCAATTAATCTTCCTTATAAAACTGATCCGGAAATATTGCAGTGGGCAGCTAATGCAGCATTAGTATCCAATAGTTATGATTTTGTGAATTACCGCAAGCAATTACAGGATGCTGCACAATTTTTTACGCCTGCTGGTTGGGTGTCTTATATGCAAGCATTGCAACAATCAAACAATCTCATTGGTGTAAAAGAAGGGCATATCATTTTGACTTCAACACCCACAGGCGCACCCCAAATACTCGATCGTGGTTTAATCAGTGGCGCGTATTACTGGAAGATTGGGCTGCCGTTGTTGCTCAGTTATACCGGTCAGTCGCTTGCACAAACACAGAAAGTTTATGTAACGATGACGATATTGCGTGTGTCCACATTGGATAATCCCACTGGGATTGGGATTGCGCAAATGGTTGTAGAACAGCAAACGAATTAATAGTTGGTTAATTTTTATGATAAGCATATCACGAACAAAAAGAGGCGTATTAGCAACGAATCTATTGGTCGTGGTTTTATTTATAACGTTAATCACAACATTTGTATTAGTAGTGGGCGCTGCCAAAAGAATAGAGGATCCACTTTATTCCGTTTTGCCCTCTGGCGCAGTTACGGATTTACATGGACAAAAAAATCCGTTCCGCTCGACGAAAACGGTTTTAGCTTGGGCAAATTTGGCTGCTGTAGCTGCGTATTCGTATGATTTTTCAAATTATTCGGATCGTTTAAAAGAGGCATCGGCGTATTTTACGCCACATGGATGGGATGATTTTATGAATGCGTTAAATGCATCGAATAGTATAGCGATCATTAAAGCGCGAAGATTACAAGTTTCAGCTGTTGCGAGTGGAACGCCAGTTGTGTTACAAGAGGGGCCATTATTTGGTATTTATACATGGCGCGTTAAAATGCCTTTGTTGGTTACATACCAAAGTGCAAGCGCTAAAACGCAGCAGGCATTATTAGTGACCATGTTGATTCAACAAGTGCCCATAGATATGAATCCACGTGGAATCGGGATAGAACAAATGCAAGTTGCGCCAATTACAAGTGCGGCAAGATAGGAACAAATGAATGCTTAGGATTAAGCGATGGTAATGAAAATGATGAAAAATGGTAAAACATGGATAGGCATTTTGGTCGTCATGCTTTCCAACGGGCAAGTTGCGCATGCACAGAATATGGGTGTGGGCAATAATATGCAACTAAACAATCCTGCTGTGGGTAGTGCGATGCAAATGCAATCGCAAGCAATGGGTTCGCTACCGCCTAATGTTAGGCAACTCATGCAAAAACAAAATATTCAACCGGAACAATTGCAAGCGATTATGCAGAATGGCTTGCCGAGTGGTTTGCAACAACAACAACAAATGATGCAACAGATGAATACGCAACAATCTGCCTCACTACCCTCATTTATGCAGAAATCTAAACAGCAGCCTATAAAGCTTGCCAGTGCGGCGCCAAATAATGCTATGGCGCAAAATGCACAGAATGCGCAAATGGCAGCACAATTGGCTGCGCAGAATGCACAAAATGCGCAACAAGAAACATTGCAGTATCTCGAAGCAGATAGGAAAGCAAAAAAAGACTATATGTTTGAAGAGACTTTAGATGATGCGCTGCCGTTATCGGCGGATCAAATTCGCGAAGCCAAAACAAAAATGCTAACAGCACAGCGTGCTGCTGCTGGTTTTACAGTGATACCACCTAAACCTGTTTCGACTTCTTTATTGGTCGACCTTTCTCCCGGCGCGCAACCACCGGTTATTCGCATCAGTCAGGGGTTTGTGAGCTCATTGGTATTTGTAGATAATACCGGTGCGCCGACACCTATTGAAGCAATAGATAATGGTAATTCCAGTGCATTTAATATCCAATGGAATAAAGGTCATATTATTTTAGTGCAAGGACTGACTTCATCTACATACGGTAATCTTGCGGTTAAGCTTGTTGGCCTGCCGACACCAGTTATGTTGTCGCTGATACCGGGACAAAAATTGGTCGATTATCGTGTTGATTTGCGTATTAAAGATTGGAATGGGCCGAATGCACAGCCCGCGCCAATCATCAACGGCATACCGTCTACTGAATCGGATGAATTGCTCAATGTATTAGAAGGCGTTGCACCTACGGGTAGCCGCATTTTACAGGTGAAGGGTGCAGAAGCACAGGCGTGGCTATGGCAGGGTAATATTTATTTACGTACACGTTTAACAGTGTTATCGCCAGGATGGTTGGCGACATTATCCAGTGCCGATGGTATGAAAGCATATTTGATGCAACGAACGTCCACGGTCTTAGTTTCGCAAAATGGAAAAGCCGCACAGTTAAAGATAGAAGGGTTATGAGTTTATGGGTGTTAAATTACAAAATGTAAAAGGACTCTTTACTGACGTAAAAACACGCACCATCATTATTTTTACGGCAGCGTTATTGGTTGGTGGAGTATTAATCGGTATTGCAGGTTTTTCGCACAAGACGAAAACCATTCCTGGTACAACATCGACAGGACATGTGCCTCAGATCGCATCGGTCCCAGGCGTAGTGCCCGCACCTTCTTTACAATACGAACAAGCGCAAATACAAGCCAATGCTCAATCAGCAGCACTCGCAAAGCAAACCGGAACAAGTGCAATACCTACAATTGTAGGCAATGCACCACAACAACAACCTAAGCAAGTGGCCAATACCAATGCGCAAGTAAATGCTTTAGCACAACAGCCTACGCAGGCTAATTTGACACCACTACCCAATGTATTGCCAGGTACCTATGCGGGTGGAGCGGATCAATCACAACAAGCGCAAGCAATGAGACAAGCGGTTAACAAACAAATTGTCGATATGTTTAATGCATGGAATAAAGTAACCCCGCAATCTTATACTGAAGCCGCTGGCGGCAGTGGTGTAGGTGGCGCTGGCGGTGCAGCTGGCACTGGTCATGGATATGCTGGCGGTGGCGGCGGTGCCGGTGGCAATGTTGGCCCTGTGCAACCTGCTGGCCCACCATTATTGCGCGCGGGAGATATATTGTTCGGTGTTCTTGATACAGCGGTGGATAGCGATGAACCGGGACCAGTATTGGCAACTGTTATTGGTGGACCATTACAGGGTGCAAAATTATTAGGTGATATGAAAGTCGCAGGTCCTAATGCGGATCGCGTCAATTTATCCTTTCATCTAGTGAATTTACCTGATTCAACAAAAAGCTATTCCATTTCTGCGATTGCCATTGACCCGGATACGGCACGCACAGCATTAGCGACCAAAGTTAATTATCATTATTTATTACGTTATGGTTCACTATTTGCTTCATCGTTCTTAACTGGGTACGGAAACGCAGTTGGTCGCACCAATCAAACAACTACTGTTTCACCATTTGGTTCAACCACGACACAAAGTGGAAATCTGACACCTAAACAGGAATTTTTGACAGCATTGGGTACTGTGGGACAACAATGGGGCGGTAATTTGGCACCAATCATGAGCACGCCACCAACAATTATGGTTGCTTCCGGCACGAGCGTCGGCATATTGGTTTTAGCAGATTTTCATCAAAAGTAGATCGTATTATATAGGTTATTGACCGCAAATTCGGTAAGGAGACGTTAGCATGGTAGATGAGCTGGATAAGGAACAAGAAGCAGGTATGCATGGAATGGCACAGCCAGAGGATGAATACGATTTTGCTTCTGAAGACGAAATGGGCGAAGAATACCATGAAGGTGAGACCTCTGATCAAGGTTTTATGCAACGCTATAAAAGTGTTTTTGTTTGGGGCCTTTTTGGTGCAATTGTAGTCGGTTTTGGTATCTACCAAATTTCGAGTCTTTTTTCCGGTCCAAAACAAGATGCACAGAAGGTAAATCTTTTAAGTCAAGCAGCAATGTCTAAGGCCGTTCATCTCGAGCCGCCCAAAGCAGCAACACCAGCAATTGCAACGACCCCTATAACTACACCAGCAGCTACGACTGCAACTACATCAACGCCA
>CAYSGV010000230.1:0-4851 GCA_964430685.1 uncultured Gammaproteobacteria bacterium | reverse complement strand
AGCATATGCGCAAAATCTACCATTAGACAAGGGTTATCATTAGTATTGCAGCGTGCAATCCGCAGTAAGTCTTTAGCGATTGTATAATTCGCTTGCAAAACAAATATCAAAGTATAATAGTGCCATGCTCCGATAAATTTTGGATCTAATTGGGTAGCACGACGCAACTCTATTGCGGCCTTATCGTATAATTCTTTTTTAACCATGAGATCTTCAGACAGCATAGCGCATTTCATGTAAAGAACCCCTCTATTCTTATAAAGAATAGCCCGATTTGTATTATCAAGTTTAGATTCTAAAATATATTCAATCGTTTTATATTTTTCTAAACATATTTCATAATCACTAAATGTACGCTTCTCTTTTAGATCAGTAAGCAGATCCAAAATGTCTAAATAATTATTAATACTATGAACTAACATGTCACAAGGTACCGCACGATAATATTCACTAGCAGCTTTATAACCTAGTTCGGCTTGTTGCAGTTCCTTTACTTTATCGTCAACATTAACACTAAACAAACTCAACCGATGATGTAATCTACCTCTTCGATATGCATGGGAAGCTTTTTGTTTACTTTGTTCAATTGGGTCAGTAATTAACTCTAATTGAACTGATGCATACTCTAGGTGAGATAAGGCTGTTTTATAAGCATTGAATTTTTTTTCCTTCTCCCCGTTATTATCATTCAGCGTATCACCTATCTCGATTGCAATTCTAGCTAATTGTATTGAAGCATTAGTGGTTACCTGGTTTGAAACATTATCTAACTGAAGAATGGCTGCATAACAGACCTGAGCATTATCATAATTTTTGAGTTCATACCAACATTCGCTCATTTTTTGCAAAATTTCTGCTACTTGAGTTGGTGAATGACTGTTGTCTCTAATGAATTGAAATACTTCCGTATAACTCTGAGCCGCTAGTAAAAATTCTTTTTTTTCAAAAAAGTTGTCCGCGCGTGCTTTTCGGTCATCTATAATTTTATGTTTTTCAGCGAATAGTTTGGTATCAATGAATTCCTCAAGGTCAAAATTAGTAATAGCATGTGTGGTTTTGGCCTCTTGGAAAGAAGAATTAAAATAATTAATATTTTGTAAATTAGCCTCAGTAAAATTCGCTCGATAAAACCTACCGCCTGATAAATTAGCATGGGGTAACTGTGTGTTTATAAAAAGAGCAGAGCTTGCAAGAACATTAACCAATTGTGATTTGGCCATTCTGGCATTGGAGAAATTACATCCCGTCAAGGCACAATCAGAGAAATTAACTTTTGTTAATGTACAATTAGAAAAATTAATACCACTTAAATCTAGTTGACTGAAATCTGCGTAACTAAGTCCTAACTCTTCAGAAGAAACTCTTTCAATCTGATCATATAGCTCTGTGCCGTTAATATTAAAAATGATATTAACATTTTCAGGGTTTTCGTCATATTGCATTGAATTACTTTTTACTCTTTGAGTATATGCAGAGAATTGTGATATAACTTCATCGTATGTCATTCGGGTTATGTCGCAACAAATTTTATTTTTTAGTAAAAATATAAAGAATAAGCGTGCTGGAATAGAAGCATTTTGTTTGCTGACATGTTTTTGGTTAATGAGATTATAATATTTAATATGCTCTATCGTTACCTGATATGCAACGGAAAGAGGCTGAATTGGGTTGTAGCCATAAACTTGTTGTATTTTGCTCCCGGGTTGTAAAGCGAACATATAACGCTTATAGAGTTTTGGATTGCCTGTGATAAGCACTCTTTCAGCTTGAATGGCGTATCGAAATCCATATTTAGGTAAATCTGCTTCATTCGCTTTTAATTTTTTATGAAAATAGAGCTTATCGCCAACTTGTAATACTGTTCTAGCTAATAATCCTTCTACAGTCCATGGATGCTTTAATTTTTGATGAGTTTCCAAAATGTTATTAGAAAAATTATGGCCATGTAAAAGGGTATCAAAGCTTTTTAGCCATTCGCGACCTGAAAATCCTAATATAAGCCCTTCTAAAAGGGTATCACGGTTCATTGCTAATTTATGTTGACCAATATAATAGATGGCTCTGCCTGCGGCTACAGCAGCAAACATCCGGATGCCATTGTCGGTAAGTTGCTTCATTTGTGTTTTAAATAACTTACAGGTATTTTCTGCAAAGGCTTTAATTTCAGCATCAATATCTAATTCACTCATTTGCGCACGTTCGGCTATATATTTAGCTATTGTCTCCGCAGAATCGACTTTCTTTGCTAGTATGCCCGTACCCTCTTTTGTTGCGTATCCCAAAGCAGTGCCAATTAATGGCGCTACCGGAACCACAGGTGCAGCTGCTATTCCAGCGAGAGCAAAGCCAACCTCTAAGACACTGCCGATACGCTTAACCGCTGTTTTAGCGGCACTGGTAGGTGGCTTCGTAAATCCAAGCTCAGCTTGGCTATAATAATCTAAAATTTTTCTAGATAATTCTTTAAGCCATGTAATAAATTTTTCTTCTGCTTCATTATTTTCTGTTCGCCATGGGGGGATGTGGATACCATTTACAATAATTTCATTAGTTCTATTCATAATAATAATATCCTTATTACTAATTATTTGCCAAAATTAATCCAGGTTTTGTTTGTGACCACACAATAAAACTTTTGTGGCATCTGTCTGTGTCTGACTAATGGTTCGAATACCGCTACCATCGCCAGCTGTATAAAAACATAAGCCAGGCTGATTTGCATATACTGCATATCCTGCTGGTACATTATTACTTCGATTAGTTACTAATTTAGTATGATCTGCTTTGCTTTTCATATGTACTTCTCTGAATTTATTAAACGCAGCAATAAATTCATCAAGGAACTTAGCTTCATTCAGAAAAAATGTGCCGTAGTGATCACCTTTTAGATAATTATTAAGTGTAGTATTTGCACAGGTATAAGCAATTTGTGTAATCTCTTCTTGCGATAAGCCATTAAGAAAATCTATATTGTCCTGCGTAAGCACAGAATTAATTTGCCTATTCAAAAGGTCGTTTAATCTTTCATAAGTTTGAGCTAACTTAGCCACTTTAATAACACCTTGCGCAGCTAATGAAGTATTTAGACCAAACTTATTTGCTACTGATTTTGATACACTATGGTAAAGAGCCGATCCTGCTTCAGCTACTTTTTGAAGTATAGATTTTTTAGCTGCTTCTGTTACAGTGGTTTCAGCAACAGATACTGCTTCACTAAGAAAGGAATCAGCTGCGCGTGCCAATTGATATTTTCTTAATATAATCATTTTAAATTCAAGAGAGAATTGTCGACACGGGGTAAGTCTCGTAGTTACTTCATTATGATCTGATGGGCAATAATCTAAATTTAGTGGATGAGGATTATCACTATTGTGATAAATAATGTTTAATGTTTTGGTCATAATATCAGCCAATGATGATATAAGATATGGACCGAAAGTAATCGCACCATAACATTCACAATAGACGGCATACATATCATCATCATAAGGTTTCAACTTTTGTAGTTCTTTTGTTAGCGCCTCAATAACATGGTCCCTATTTTGTTCAATATCAGCGTTTATTGCTCTACGGGCATAATCGTATGCATCTAAGGCTTTATCTGTTATAAAATGAACCACAGAAACACATTGTGCATACCAGCTATTGGGCCTTTGAACAATATGATCATCAGAGTCTCTTCTTTTATGTCTATTTTTTACGAGTGCATGATATTCATCAATATCATGTTTGACTTGCTTTTGAAATTCTGTTTTCAATTCATCATAACTAGGAATATACTCGTTTGGGTTATTCATGTTTCACTCCTTCTTGATCATGTCACGATGCATAAAATATTTTTCTATAATTTAATTCGTAGAATATATTTTCTACAAAGTCAATTAAATTATGAAATATAAACTGACGGAAAGAGTAAAATTAATTATCAATATTATTTATTTTGTTTGAGATATAATGGCTTTTGATTGGCTCGTTAATTATTTTTTATTTGCTAATAAAATTTTAATATTAGTATTAATTAAAAAACTGACTTGTCATCTTATAGATTACATAGGATAGATGGATAAGTGAATTTTTAGTGTCATCTTCGTAGGTCGGATTTCGCTTCGCTCTATCCGACCTACAATAAAATCTGTGGCCAACGGCTTTCGCTCATTACTTAATCCCAATATAAATATCCACAACCATATGATTCGGGTCGAGCGCGCGCTCATCATAGACTTCATAATCAGCTAAATAATTGCGTTGACCACCGAGTTCTTGTTGTTTCATTTGCCAAATATTTTGCCAAGCTTGAATGACAACCATAGGCATTTTGCCAGGCTCCGTGGTGAATTTTTGAAATGTACCAGCAGGAATACTTAATGTTTGGGATTGATTGGATTGATTTGCGTGATCGGTTACCACTTCACCTATAAAATAAGTGTAATCCCCGTGTTCATCACTGGCATAATCGGTATAAACCGCAATCGTTACACCAGGATTTTTTCGATTTTGAATTTGGCTAGCCATATTTTGTTGCCAATATAAATTAGCCAGTGGTGCAATTTTCGCTGTGCCAGGGACCATCTCATTTTTATTATTGGTGCGAGCTGTTAAGCCTACTAATTTAATTTCAGGTTGGGTAATGCGTTCTTTTTGCATATTTTAATTCCGTTGTGCAGTTTAATTTAAATGGTAATTATGTAGATTGGTTTATTTGGACATTATCATATAACTTCAGTTTTAATCTCAAGTTTTTCTTTGTTATTAAATTTAAACATAAACATGCTACTAATCATTAGAAGTATTCCACCAACAAATATCAATCCTTCTACACCTAAAAATGGGATTAAATTTGTAGTAAGCCCT